>JAVECW010000186.1 GCA_030841285.1 Microbacteriaceae bacterium | reverse complement strand
GGCAGTCCTGCGCGCAGCTCTGCTGCCGCGGCCAGCCACAGGGGCATGGATGCGGGCGAGTCGGCGATGACGAGCCTGTTCAGTCCGGCCGGGCGACGCACCGCGTGCTCCGCAGCCAGCATCCCTCCCCAGGACTGGCCGAGCAGGTCGTACGATGCCGAGATCCCCAGATGATCGAGCAGGTTGTCAAGCTCGTCGAGAAACAGCTGGGGCGTCCAGTAGGAGACACCCCTGTCCGGATGATGGCTCGAGTGGCCGTTGCCGATCTGGTCGTAGTGGACGACCGGACGGCCGCCCCACTCCGGCTCGCTCAGCGCGGCCAGCCGCAGCAGGTAGTCGTGCGTGCAGCCTGGACCGCCGTGCAGCACGACGAGCGGGATCGCACCGCCGGACAGGTCGCCGGTGACCCGATACCAGGTGAAGCCATCGTCGAACGAAACCGTGCCCTCGGTGGTGGCTGTCGGCCAGCTCGCGGTCATGCCAGCACGCCATCGGGCAGCACTGCGTGGACACCCCACGTCTTGTTGGCGACCTGCGTGACCCGCAGGTCGACGACGGTGCTGGCGAACGCGAGGGCGGTGGCCTTGTCCAGGTCGAAGAGTACGGTCATCCACTCCACCATGGCGTCCAGGGCGTCGCCCATGGCTACGTTGAGGTCGGCGTCGAAGCCGAAGGTGATGCGACCGGCCGGGGTCTCGGCGTGGATGCCGGGGATCGGTCGGTCGCGCACGATGTCGACGACGGCCTCCACCTGCATCGGGCACTCGATCGCGGTGCCGCCGACCTCGCCGTCGCCCTGTGCGGCGTGACCGTCGCCCAAGTACAGCAGCGCTTCCGGCACGGCGACAGGGATGTACAGGGTCGACCCGGCCACGAGCTCGCGGCAGTCAATGTTGCCGCCGGTGGCGGCTCGCGGCGGAATGGTCGAATGTTCGCCCGGCTCGGAGGGGGCCACGCCCATCACGCCGAGGAACGGGGCGAGGGAGCGGCTGAATCCGCGGCTTTCCGTTGCGCGGCCGGCCACGGATTCGAGATCCCAGAGCAGCCAGGCAGCATCGCCGCCGGCGACCGAGAGCCGGTGCGTCACCGGCGTCTCCAGCCCGCCCGCTGTGGTCCAGCCCCAGCCGCCGGGCCGAAGATCGATCAGGTGAAGGGCGAGCATGTCTCCGGGAACGGCGCCACGCACGGCAATCGGCCCGGTGAGACAGTGCCCCCGCGCCCCGGCGAACATGCGCGGCTGCTGCTCTCCCGGTGTCGTCTGGCGGGAGAGATACCCCGACGCGTCAAGCGAACCGACGACCAGGGTGTCTCCCGGATCGACGGTAAGCACCGGTTTGTGGGCCGGGTCGAACACATCCGCCGTCGTTTCCGGCGCGGCCTGGAGCTCGTGGATCGCCATGTACTTCTTTCCCTCAGTGACTCGCGCAATTGTATGCAGTTGCTCATTTCACACAGGTTTCGACAGCAAGAGGGCTTCGCGGGTGAGCGTTCCTCATCGAGCCCCCTCCCGCGGTTCGATACGCGTCGTGCCTCGCGCGTCGCTACTCAACCAGCACGGCTCTGTCGGTTGAGTAGGCCGCCCGCGGCCGTATCGAAACCCTGACGGCAATCGAGCAGTTCCGAAGAAGCCGCGGCCCCGGCCGCTCCTTATCGTTAGGGTCAGACCCATTGATCGCGCAAAAGGGAATCGGCGATGAAGGACACGCACAAGAGCGCCACGAGCGCCACGAGCGCCACGACGAGCGGTAAGACGTCGGAGGGATTCACCGACGAGGAACGAGCCGCGATAAAGGAGCGCGCGAACGAGCTCAAGGCGACCGCGCGCCGCGGACCGCGCGCGGAGAAGGCGGACGGGGAAAGCGACGTGCTTGCGAAGATCGCCGAGATGCCGGAATCGGATCGCGCCATGGCCGAGCGACTCCATGCCGTGATCACAGCCAGCGCGCCGGCTCTCGCACCGAAACTCTGGTACGGGATGCCGGCTTACGCGAAGGATGGCAAGGTCATCTGCTTCTTCCAAAGCGCGCAGAAATTCAAGACCAGGTACGCAACGCTCGGCTTCAACGACTCGGCAAACCTCGACGAGGGCGCCATGTGGCCGACCGCCTTCGCTCTGACGAAGTTGACCGCCGGCGACGAGGCAAGGATCAGCGCGCTCGTGAAGAAGGCGGTGGGCTGAGGGCTAAGCGCGTCACTGGCGCCCGGCCTACGCGGCCCAGCGACATCCGCGTAGCTTCGCGGTTTCGATACGCTCGTTCCTCGCTACTCAACCGGCACAGCTGTGTTGGTTGAGTGGCACGATCGCCCGCGATCGTGCATGAGTCTGGTCGCGTAGCGACTCGTCCAGTACCGCGGCCGTATCGAAACCTGACGAGTACCCGGGTTTCGATACGCTCGTTCCTCGCTACTCAACCAGCAGAACCGGCGAGCTGCAGCGGCTCCGCCGGGACGTCGAGGTTGGCGCCGCCGCGGTAGCGGGCGCCAATGTGCCGGTCGGGCAGGCGAGCGTTGCCCGCGCCGAACAGCCGCTCGCGCAGGGTGCCAGGGTGCGATCCTTCTGCGGGCAGGCGTCCGCGCTTGCGCAGCTCCGGC
>JAVECW010000185.1 GCA_030841285.1 Microbacteriaceae bacterium | reverse complement strand
CGAGCACGGTGTCGTAGCCGTCCGGCAGGGAGTGCACGAAGCGATCGACGTAGGTCGCGCGAGCCGCGTCGACGATCTCCTGCTCCGTCGCATCCGGACGCCCGTATGCGATGTTGTCCCTGATCGTTCCGCCGAACAGCCAGGTGTCCTGCAGCACCATGCCCATTCGCGAGCGCAGGTCCTCCCGCGTCATCTCCGAGATGTCGACGCCGTCGAGAGTGATCCGGCCCGCGTTCAGCTCGTAGAAGCGCATCACGAGGTTGACGAGGGTCGTCTTGCCGGCGCCGGTCGGCCCGACGATCGCGATCGTGTGCCCCGGCTCGGCGACAAGACTGACGCCGTCGATGAGCGGCTTGTCTTCGGTGTAGCGGAACGAGACGTTCTCGAACGCGAGCCGGCCGCGGGTCGTGGAGCCCGGCGTCTCGGCGGGCGAGGGGTCTGCCGACTGCTCGTCGGCATCCAGCAGCTCGAAGACGCGCTCGGCGGATGCGACGCCGGACTGCAGCACGTTCGCCATCGATCCGAGCTGCGTGAGCGGCTGGGTGAACTGCCGCGAGTACTGGATGAATGCCGTCACGTCGCCGAGCAGCATGCTGCCGGATGCCACGAGGAGCCCGCCGACCACGGCGATCGCCACGTAGACGAGGTTTCCGACGAACATCATCGCCGGCATGATGATGCCGCTCACGAATTGGGCGCCGAAGCTCGCTGTGAACAGCTCGTCGTTCTTCTCGCGGAAGCGCTCCTCGACCTCGCGGTGTCGACCGAAGACCTTGACGAGCGCGTGCCCGGTGAAGGTCTCCTCGACCTGGGCGTTCAGCTCCCCGGTGTGCTTCCACTGCGCGACGAAGAGCTTCTGTGACCGCTTGGCGACCACGGCGGTGATGCCGATCGTCAGCGGAATCGTGATGAGCGCGATGACCGCGAGCAGCGGCGACAGGATGAACATCATCACGATGACCCCGACGACGGTGAGCAGGGACGTGAGCAACTGGCTGAGCGTCTGCTGCAGGCTCTGCGCGACGTTGTCGATGTCGTTGGTGACGCGACTCAGCAACTCGCCCGGCTGCATCCGATCGAAGTAGCGCAGCGGGAGCCGGTTGATCTTCGCCTCGACGTCGGAGCGGAGTCGGTAGACCGTGCGCTGGACGATGCCGGCGAGCGCAAAGCCCTGCAGGTAGCCGAAGAGGGACGCGAGAATATAGAGGACGAGTACCCAGGCGAGTACCGCTCCCACCGCGCCGAAGTCGATCCCCGTACCCGGGGTGAGCGCCATCCCGCTCAACAGGTCGGCTTTGGCGGTGTCTCCGGATGTGCGCAGCTGTTCGATGATCTGCGCCTTCGTCACGCCCGCCGGAAGCTGCGCGGAGATGAAGCCGTCAAATACCAGGTTGACCGCCTGACCGAGCAGTCGCGGACCGAGCACGCTGAACACCACGCTCACGACCGTGAGCAGGGTGACGAGGAGCAGGCGTGCTCCCTCGGGTCGCAGTCGGCCGAACAGCCGCCTGGCGGATGGGCCGAAGTTCATCGACTTCTCGACCGGTCCCATCGCGCGCCCGAACGGTCCACCACCCATCGGTCCGCGGCGAACCGGGGGACGAACGACGGATGTCGTCTCTGCAGACGTGGTCTCTGCCGACCCCGTCGGCCTCCGGTCGCTCATGCCGCTTCCTCCACCGTGAGCTGGGATTCCACGATCTCGAGATAGGTGGGCGATGTCTCGAGCAGTTGCTCGTGCGTGCCCTGCCCGACGATCCTGCCGTCCTCGAGGACCACGATCAGGTCGGCATCCACGATTGTCGAGATGCGCTGGGCGACGATGATGACCGTCGCGCCGGTGACATCCCTGCGGATGGCGCGCCGGAGTCGGGCATCCGTCGCGAGATCGAGAGCGGAGAACGAGTCGTCGAATACGTAGATCTCCGGTCGCTTGACCAGGGCCCGGGCGATCGCCAGCCGCTGGCGTTGTCCGCCGGAGACATTCGTGCCGCCCTGCACGATGGGCGAGTCGAGGCCCTCAGGCATCGCCCCGACAAAGTCCCTGGCCTGTGCGGTCTCCAATGCCGACCAGAGCTGGTCGTCGGTGGCATCCGGGTTTCCGTAGCGCAGGTTGCTCGCGACGGTTCCGGAGAAAAGGTATGCCTTCTGTGGAATGAGTCCGATCCGGCCCCAGAGCAGATCCGGATCGAGCTCCTTCACATCGACCCCGTCGACCCGTACGATGCCGGACGTCGCGTCGAACAGGCGCGGCAGGAGATTGACGAGCGTGGACTTGCCTGCGCCCGTGCTGCCGATGATGGCGGTCGTTTTGCCTGACTCGACTGTGAAGCTCAGGTCGCTCAGCACCGGCTGCTCCGCACCGGGATAGGCAAAGCCGACGGCCTCGAGCGCGACCGTGCCGTGCTCTGCGAGCGCGGTCACCGGATTCGCGGGCGGTATGACGGTCGATTCGGTGTCCAGCACCTCGCTGATCCGGTCGGCGCTGACGGCTGCGCGCGGAATCATGACGGCCATGAATGTTGCCATCATGACGGCCATGAGGATCTGCATGAGGTACGCCAGGAATGCAGTGAGCGTTCCGACCTGCATCGACCCGTCACTGACGCGGAAGGCACCGAACCAGATAACGGCGACGCTCGAGACGTTGAGCACGAACATGACGATCGGGAACATCAGCGCCATGAGCCGGCCGACCTTGAGCGCGGTCGCTGTGACGTCGTCGTTCGCCCTGCCGAAACGTGCGGTCTCGACGTCCTCTCGCACAAAAGCACGGACAACGCGGATGCCGAGAAGCTGCTCTCTGAGGATGCGGTTGATGTTGTCGATGCGCTTCTGCATCAGCTGGAACTGCGGCACCATCCGCACGATCACCAGGCCGATCGCGACGATGAGAACGGGAACGCTCACGGCCATCAGCCAGGACAGTTGAAGGTCCTGCTGCAGGGCCAGGACGATGCCGCCGATCGCCAGGATGGGCGCCGAGACGAGCATGGTGCAGGTCATCAGCACGAGCATCTGTACCTGCTGGACGTCATTGGTGGTGCGCGTGATCAGCGACGGCGCGCCGAAGCGGGTGACCTCGCGCTCGGAGAACTCGCCGACCCGGCGGAAGACCGCAGAACGCAGGTCGCGACCGAGCCCCATCGCAACGCGCGCACCGAAGTAGACAGCGGTGATCGCGCACGCGATCTGGGCGAGCGTGATGACGAGCATGAGGATGCGGGTGTTGTGGTTTTTTCCGGTGTCGCCCTTGTAGACCCAATTGTCTATGATTTCGGCTTTGAGGGTCGGCAGGTAGAGGGAAGCGATCGACTGCA
>JAVECW010000156.1 GCA_030841285.1 Microbacteriaceae bacterium | reverse complement strand
TTTCCGGCGACCAGGGACGGTCTTCTCGAGGCCCTTGCCCGCGAGGAGATCTCGGCTCGCCGCGGGATCATGGCTGCGCACCGCCAGCCCGCGTACCGCGATGTCGATACCGGCACGGCGAGCCTGGAGATGACCGAGCGGCTCACCGATGCCACTCTCATCCTTCCGGTATACCACCAGCTGACGGATGCGGAACTGAACCGCGTCGTCGAGGTGCTGCGGGCCACCTCGGTCGCGCAGGGTGCAGCGTGAGGAACCTGGTACTGCTCGCTGCGAGCGGGCTGGCACGCGAGGTCGCCTCGGCCGCGCAGAATTCGCACAGGATCGTCGGGATCCTCGACGACGATGTCGACCTCCACGGCACACTGATCGCGGGGGTGCGCGTTCTCGGCCCGATCGACCGCGCCTCGTCAATGGACGCCGAGCTGCTCCTGTGCGTCGGTTCCGGTGGTGGGCGTGCCTCGGTCGCCCGCCGGCTCAGCCTGCTCGGTGTGGGCGACGACAGATTCGCGACGATCGTCGACGAGTCGGTGCGGGTTCCCGAGTCCTGTACCGTCGGCGTCGGCAGCATCCTTCTCGCGGGAACCGTACTGACGGCCGATGTGAGCATCGGGCGTCATGTGGTGCTCATGCCTCGTGTCACGCTAACCCATGATGATGTCCTGCGGGACTTCGTCACCGCGGCCGCGGGTGTCTCGCTCGGGGGCGGCGTGATCGTCGGAGAGACGAGCTACCTCGGCATGAACTCGTCGGTTCGACAGGGTGTCGAAATCGGTAGGGGCGCGGTTGTCGGCATGGGCGCCGTGGTCCTCAACGATGTGCCAGCTGGGGAGACCTGGGTGAACGTGCCCGCTCGGCCGATCGACAGACATCCGTCGGCGCTGCAGCCCCCGGGACCTGCGAGCGTGGCGTCGTGAAGGTCATCGTCTACCCGCACTCGATGGAAGTCGGAGGAAGCCAGAGGAACGCCGTCGACTTCGCCTCCGAGCTGCGCTCCCGCGGGCACGAGGTGCTGGTGTTCAGCCCTCCCGGGCCCCTTGTCGACGTCGTGCGAGCGCGGGGGCTGCGGCACGAGCTCGCCCCGCGTCCGCGCATCAGACCCTCGAACGCGATCATGGGCCGTCTCTGTGCGGTGGCGTCGGAGATGGGCGCGGACATCGTGCACGGCTTCGAATGGCCGCCCGCCGTGGAGGCCGCGTTCGGACCGTACCGTCGCCTGAACATCCCTGTGGTGTGCACGATCATGTCGATGTCGGTCGCGCCGTTTCTCCCGCCGTTCCTTCCGGTGACGGTCGGAACGCAGCAATTACTCGCCAGCGAGCAGAAGCGGCGCCTGCACGTCTCCCTGCTCGAGCCTCCGGTCGACACGGTGGCAGACAGGCCCGTCGACGCGGCACGGTCGAGGCGCGCGCTCGGCGTCGATGATGGGACCATCGTCGTCTCCCTCGTGACCCGGCTTGCGACGGAACTGAAACGCGAAGGCATCCTGTCGGCAATCCACGCGGCGGAGATCGTCGCGGCTGACGCGCCCATCCGCCTGCTCATCGCGGGGGACGGACCGAACCGAGCCGAAGTGAAGGCGGCCGCGGACAGGGTAAATACGACGACCGGTGGCCTCACGGTGCAGCTGCTGGGCAATGTCGACGATCCACGCCCGGTATACGATGCCGCGGACATCGCGCTCGGCATGGGCGGATCCGCCCTCCGATCGATGGCGTTCGCGAAACCACTGGTCGTGCAGGGTGAACGGGGCTTCTGGCGTCTGCTCGAGGCGTCATCGCTTCCCGAGTTCACGGAGAATGGCTGGTTCGGGATCGGTAACGGCGAGAACGGTGCGGACCGGCTCGCCTCCATTCTTCGCCCGCTCATTGCGGACCGTGGACGCCGCGAGCTACTCGGGCTGTTCTCGCGCGAGGTCGTCCTCGACCGCTACGGCCTTGAGGCCGCGACCAATCGACTCGAGGCCCTCTACCTGGAGACCATCGAGCGCCAGCGCGCGCAGTCGACCGCCCCGCTCCTCAGACCGTACCTGTCGGTTACGCGATACGAGATGGACCGCAAGGTGCGACGTCGGTTCGGCGGTGTCTCGAGCGATGACTTCAACTCCGTTGCCGCGATGGCGGCAATGAACCAGGGAAGGGCGAGCACATGATCAAAACGACACGCGGGGTGGCAACTCGCACTGTCCCGTTCGTCGACCTCGCCGCTCAACAGGCCGAGATCATCGACGACATCCGCGACGCCGTAGCCGAGACTCTGGCGAACGCTCACTTCATCGGCGGGCCCTTTGTCGAGGCCTTCGAGGAGGAATTCGCCGCATATTCTGGCGTCGCCCATTGCGTCGGCGTCGGCAACGGCACCGACGCGCTCGAGCTGGTCCTGCGTGCCCTCGACATCGGCGCTGGCAGTGAGGTCCTCCTGCCGGCGAACACGTTCATCGCGACGGCAGAAGCCGTCGTTCGCGCGGGCGCCCGGGTTCGGCTGGCGGATGTCGACGACGACACTCTTCTCCTGGACGCAGCGTCCGTCGAGCGCGCCGTCACTCCCGACGTGACCGCTGTCATCCCTGTCCACCTATACGGGCAGACTGCACCCGTCGAGGCCATCACGGCCATCGCAGACCGCGCGGGTGCCGTCGTTATCGAGGATGCGGCGCAGTCGCAGGGTGCACGGCGCTTCGGTCGCCCGGCCGGATCGCTCGGCCGTGCGGCGGGAACGAGTTTCTATCCGGGGAAGAACCTCGGGGCCGCCGGTGACGCGGGCGCGGTCCTGACCGACGACGGGCGGATTGCGGATCGGGTGCGCCGGATCGCCAACCACGGCAGTTCCGTCCGATACGTCCATGACGAATTGGGCTTCAATTCGCGACTCGACTCCCTGCAGGCGATCGTACTTCGTGCCAAGCTCACCAGGCTCGAACGGTGGAACGAGGCCCGCCGCGTGGCCGCGCGCCGCTACCAGGAGCTTCTCGAGGGGGTCGACGGGGTGCGGCTTCCCGTCACACTCCCCGGCAACGAGCACATCTGGCACCTGTTCACCATCCGAGTCGCCGAACGGGACCGCGTCCTGGCCGGCCTGGGAGACGCTGGCATTGGAGCCGCCCTGCACTATCCCACACCCGTCCACCTCACGCGGGCGTTCCGCTCGCTCGGGCTCTCCCGCGGCGACTTTCCCGTGACGGAGCGAGCGGCATCCGAGATCCTCTCTCTCCCGATGTTCCCTCACATCACTGAAGAGCAGCAGATCGCCGTCGTCGACGGCCTCAGACGCCTGGTCTGACATGTCGAAGCCGGGAGAGGACAGAGCGAGCATCGAACCCGAAACACTCGAGGCGCAGGTCGGTCGTGGCCTCACCTGGAGTTTCATCAACACCGTGATCGGGCGCCTTGGCTCGTTCTTGACCGGAATCGTCATCGCTCGAATCGTGGTGCCAGAGGACTTCGGCGTCTATGCCGTCGCGCTCGTCGCGCTGAGCCTGCTCCTCAGCATGAACGAACTGGGGGTGAGCGCGGCGATCGTCCGCCACAAAGGCCCGGTCAACGAGATCGCGCCGACTGTCTCGACGATCGCGATCGGGTCCAGCCTTGTCCTTTTCGTCATCGCTTGGTTTGCGGCGGAACCATTCACCGAGGCGATGGGGGTTCCCGCAGCGACCGGGATCGTCCGGCTGATGTCCGCAGCCGTGATCATCGATGGGATCGCCTCAGTTCCGGTCGCGCTCCTGACGCGCTCCTTCATGCAAAGCAAGCGCATGAAGATCGACCTGATCGCGTTTGCGATCAGCACCCCGGTGACAATCATCCTTGCTGTCCTCGGCCAAGGTGCCTGGAGCCTGGCGTGGGGTGCGATCGTCGGCAACGTCGTGACCGGTGTGTTCTCGCTGCTGTGGGCTCCGGCTCGATTCCTGCCCGGCTGGAACAAACAGGCGGTGGGGGAGCTACTACGGTTCGGCCTGCCCCTCGCCGGCGCGAGCCTCCTCCTCCTTGCGCTGCTCAACGCCGATTTCGTCGTGGTCGGCCGAACCCTGGGAACCGTCCAACTCGGCTTTTACCTCCTTGCCTTCAACCTGAGCACCTGGCCCATGAGCCTTGTCTCGAACGTCGTGCGACGAATCACAACGGCGGCGTACGCCCGGCTCGATCAGCGCGGCGACGGTGCCAACGGATTCAGACAGTCGGTATTCATCGTCGTCTCTGTCGGGGCGCTGGTTTGCGTGCTTCTCGCCGCTTACGCAGGAGAGATCGTCACCTTCTTGTATGGCGTCCGATGGGAAGAGGCAGCGCTCGCCGTTCCGGCCCTCGTCGTGCTCAGCCTCGGGCGCATGCTCGTCGAGCTGACCTATGACTATCTTGTGGCCCTGGGTCGCACGATCGGGAACGCGTGGCTTCACGGAGGGTGGCTGGTCGTGCTCGTCCCTGCGCTGATCGTGGGCGCCACACTGTTCGGAATCCAGGGGGTCGCTTGGGCTCACGCCGTCGTCGTCCTGGTGGTCGTCGTTCCAGGCCTGGCGGTGCTGTTGCACAAGGCGGGGAGCCAGATCGGCCCGCTCGTTGGCGACTTGGCGCTTCCAGCGCTCGGTTCTCTTGCCGTCCTGCTCTCGGCGTGGCTCGTGCAGGCCCTCCTCCCAACCGGATTCCTCACGCTCGCCGTTGGCGGCGTGGTCGGTGTCGCGCTCTTCGCACTGATCGTCGGTCCGAAATTCGTGCGCACGTATCGTCGTTTCACGATCGCACAGACCGCGCCGGCGTGAAGCGCCGGCACGTCAGCTGACGGAGTCCGCAGGCGTGGCGAGCTGATCAGAAAGTTCGTGCCGACGGAGCACATTGGAGAGCGCTCCGACAAACCCGATTCCGAGGAACATGAGCCCGGATGCCTGCGGGAATCCGAACGCGTCGAAGGTCGCGAACGAGACGGCGCCCGTCGCGATCATCGCCAGGAGCGATTGAGCGAGGCTGCGCGTGCGCTCGTCTGTCGTCATGCGTCGCGCGGTGAACGCCATCACGAGAGTCGTGATGAAGAGGGTGAGGATCGCGATTGTGCCAACGAGCCCGACTTCGATCAGGAGTCCGAGGTATTGGTTGTCGAGGATCCTGTACTGCGGTACGAATGTCGAGAAGCCGCGCCCGAGGATGGGGAACCGTTCGATGAAGTCCAAGGCGAGCGCGTAGCTGTTTGTTCTGGATAGTGCACTGCTGTCTTCGCCGATCCCGCTGAACAGCCCGATGAGGTTCCCGAGCATTCCCGGGATCAACACGTAGATCGTCGCGACAAAGGCCGCGATGGCAACGTACGAGATCCGGCGACGATGGCGCGGCCAGCTCGGGATCAAAAACAACAGCGCGACGACGATACTGACGATTGCGGATCGCGAGATCGTGATGGGGATGGCGAACGCGATAGTGACGACCGGGGACCATCGCAGCAGAAGATTTCGGTGCGTGTCCGCGAACGCGAAATGGAGGGCTATCGGCAGGATCATGGCCAGTACAACGCCGAACTCGATCGGATGGGTCGAGGTGCCGGCCGCCCGCACGAAACCCCCACGATTGTAGATGCTCGTGAGGGTGTTGTTGGGGGTGAGCCCGGGAATCTGGATGACGTCGACGATGGATGCGCCCGTGATGAACTGTGCGATGCCGATGACGGCCACGATGCAGCCGACTGCTGCGAGCATCCGGAGGGGTGTCTCTATCCTCGAGATCGTGCTGAGGCCGTCGGACGTCAACAGGATAAGCCCCAGCCACGAGGCGAGAAGCAGGAGACCGCGATCGGCCGCGTTGAGCTCGGTTCCATCGATCGGTCGCACTGTCGCGACCACATAGCTCGCCAGCACGGAGACCGTGAAGAAGAGCATCGCCCGCCGGATCGGTTGAACGGGGCTCAGGGTCGAGTACGCCCGGTTCATCTGCGCACACACCCACCAGACGAGCGCGCCAACGCCGATGATGAGTGCCGGTGTTCCCACCGCCCCCAAAGCCGAAATCGTCAGATTGGCCGGGATGAGCATGAGAATGAGGATGTAGGCGATCAACAACCACACCGCATCGACGCGGGCAGTTGCGAGGGGCGCGCGCTCGCTTAGCCCAAGTACTCGGCGCCCAGCGCTGAATGCCTTGGTGCCACGCCCCATTCGTGACTCAGGCGATCGCTTCGCACCCACGCGACGTTATTTCCCACCGGGCGCCAACTGGAGTGATTCGTCGAAAGCGGCATCCTTCTCGGCGTCGCCCTCGAGCGCTTCGATCGCCGCCTCGTCCTCGTCGGGTCGCTTGAGCCGCTGGAGCCTACGTGACCTTCGCCGCCGGACGGCCGCGTCGATGAAAACGGCCACGAATAGTGTCAGCACGATTCCGGCAGCGGCAACGACGATCAGGAGGCGGATGAGCGAGGCGTAATCAGGCACGGCCACCGTGTTGTTGGTGATGACCAGGAGGCGAACCTGGTCGCTCGGCTTCGCTTGCACTTCGTTCTGGAGCGTTTGGAGCTTGGTCGTGGCGAGGTCGACGACTGAATTCAGCGTCGAGAATGCTCCCGCGGGACTCGTATCCGACGCCTGCACCTGAAGCACAGAGCCGGAGACAGCGGCATCTTGCTGGACGGTGTACTTCGCTTTCGAGCCGTGAGGGATGATGCTCTGAACGGACTCCGAATCGGTGACGGAGCGTTCGAGGACACCGGCAACGACATCGAGTCCGCCGAGGTAGAGGAACGGATTCCCAGTTTGGGTCTTCCCGGTGACGGTCACCGAACTCGTTGGCGGCAGGAGAAGGATGGACGCCTTGACGTCGTACGCGAGGGGGACGAAGCGCAAGGCAAGCACGACGAAGCCGGCAGTAACGAGAAGTCCGGCGATGAGGACGTACCAGCGGCGCCCGAGCGCGTGCAGGCTAGCTGAAAGGTCCACCTGCGCTCTCCCTTCGCCACCCCCACGAATGTAAGGTTGAGTCTATGTCATTTCCGCGAGCAACTTTAGGGTTGGATCTGAAGTCATGACCGCCTGGGACATCTTCGCGATCGCGATCCAACGGTGGGTCGTGACGGTGTTCTGCGTGATTCTGACAGCGTCCGCGGCCTTCTGGGCGATGAAGTCGCCGCCGGTTTACCTCGTTCAGGACCGAGTCGTGTTGCTGCCGCCGGCCGCCGCCGATCCTAATGGCCTAACGGAGGCATCGCGGTCCGTGGTCGATCTCGCGGGAGTCGTCGCCCGGGCCATCGAAGGATCCGGGGGCCAGTCACAGCCCGTGTCTGACGGGGTGACGCTCACAGGCGAGGGGATTCGCTCCGGATACTCGATCCGACAGCCGAACTCGGGCGGTCAATGGAAATTCAGCTTCGACCAGCCGGTGCTCGATGTGCAGGCGGTCGATGCGACACCGGCGAAGGCGCGCGCCCAGATGCAACTCGCCCTTGACGAGATCACGAAGACATTGACCTCACTGGAGGACGCGCAGGGCACGTCGGCCGAAAACCGCGCACGGATGAGCCTGAATCCTGCCACTCCACAGATCTCCGAGCAGGACGGTAGTCGCCCCCGCGCCATCGCGGCCTCGATCTTCACGGGGGCCATCGTGACGCTCGCCCTTCTGAGTGGGCTCGGTCGCAAGAAGCCGTCATTTCGACTGCCTGATCGCCCGACGGCACGGAGGTCGCGTCGTACTGCGGCGCTCGCCGGCACGGGAAGGCGTTAGTCCGCTATCACCGAGAGGAATTCGCGTGCGCGCGCATCCCAGTTCTGACTGACGGCATACGCGATGCGCTGGCGAGCCAGGTCTTCTTCGGGCGGGCTCGCCAGGGCTAAAAGAGTGAGCTCCACGAACGCGTCGGAGTCCTCGGCGACATGGATGAGGTTCGCCGGAATCCGACGCACGCTGGGCAGGTCGCTCACGACGGTCGGCCTGCCCGCGGAGAGGTACTCAAGCGTCTTGAGCGGGTCGCTGCCGCGATTGAAATCGCTGTCGGTGTACGGCGTCAGTCCGACCGTGATGTGCTTCATATAGGCCGGCAGCCGCTCGAAAGGCTGTGCTCCGACCCACTGGACGTTCTCCCTGGCGAAGAGGGCGTCCATCCGTTCCACGTCGAATGTGCGCTGGCGTGGACCCACCAGGAGCAGCGACGCGCCGGTCTCGGCGATGCGCTCGAGGACCGTACGGTCGATGCGCTCCGAGAGATGCCCGATGAACCCGGCGATCGGCGGCGAAAGCGTCACATCAGGGGCGGCCTCGACGGACTCGACTGCGGCGAACGCGTCCGTATCGCATCCGTTCGGGATCACGACGACCCGCCGGGCGTACCGCGACCATCGCTCCTTCAATCGTTCCGAGACGCACACCACCAGGTCTGCGCGGCCCAGCTGTCTTCGCTCACGCTTTTCCAGCCAGCTGGTTCGGATGCCCATCAGTTCGCCGCCGGCAATCCAATCGTCGGTGCCGTACAGCACCGTGATGTCGGCTTTGCAGGCGTGCAGGAGATCGTCCAGCGAAGCAACGACGAGCGCGCTGACCCTGCCGCCGAGCTTGCGCACAGCGCGGGCGATGGCGCGCCGGGTCGCCCATTCCGCGATCTCGTGGAGGACGGGCCTGCTCACCCCGGGTGCACTCATCGGAGTCAGCCGGGCAAGGTTGTCGCCGATGATCCGAAGGCGCGGCCCTTTCGCCGAGGCCCGCACGGCCGGCTTGCGCAGAGGCGTCAGGGCCGACAGCGGCGGGTCCACCCAGAGAACGGGCGCAAGCTTCGCCAGATGCGAGGCGAGGTGCTTCTCGGAGAGCCAGGTGTCGTCCCACGATGTGGTCGAGGCGAACACGATGAGGCCGTCCCATGACTGACCCCCGAACTGCCCTTCGACGCGATCCTGGCTCATGCTGTCCGGCTCGTCTCGTCGCGAGCCCATTCGCGCCGCCCACGACCGCGCACCGTCAGAATGGCCCGCGCGATCAGTGCCGTTCCGACGAAGAGGGGCAGACGGAACAGCATCGACGGTTCGGAACGCACGATCGACAGCAGCGTTCCTGCGCTCGTCGACGCTGTGCTGGAGTGCTTCGCCTGATCGGCGTACTCTCGCGTGCCCTGGACGACACGGATGCGCCGGTTCAGGAGTGCGCGCCACGTGCGGGCAGGCCATACGGTCACCTCTGCGTCCGTCGCAACGCCTCGTTCCGATGGTTCGAACGATTCGGAGTATGCGAGGTCGTCCGAGATGAATCGAGGCAGGGATGACACGCGTCGCAAGCCCTTCTCGCTCATCGCGATCACTCCCCTGCCGAATAGCCCGGTTCGCACCTGGGGAAGGCGCTCCCACACGTCGTAGTACCAGGCTGCAGGGCGACTGACGGCGGTGCGGTCGAGCTTTCGCTTGGGTGCCGTCGCGAGCATGCCGGGGCGTTCGAGGAAGGAAGCCAGAGCTCGCACTGCGGAGGAGTTGAGAAGTACGTCGGCGTCGATGAACACGACGGGAAAGTCCGAAACCAGTGCGGTTCCTGCTTCGAGCGCCGCGGCTTTCGAGGCCGCCGCTAGTTCGATCACTTCGATGTCGGGACCGAATTGTCGCGCACATTCGGCGCTGTCGTCCGTGCATCCGTTGCAGACCACCAGGATCCGGAACTCTCCAGGGTCAGCATCCGCGAGCAGCGCCGGGAGCAGACGCGCCAGTCCGCGCACCTCATTGTGGGCCGGCACGATGATGGTCACTGACGGGTGGTCATGTGCCATGATGTAATCCTCCCGGGAGGGTCGCGTTCAGGTTACACGAAACCCCGCGAATTCAGCGGTCTCAGAGCGACGGCCGACCCGTCTCGTTCTCGCAAAGATGGGCCCGAGTGGAATGACGCTGACGAACACGCCGCACGTCACCGCCATCATCGTGACCTGGAACAGCGGCGCGGTTATCGACGATCTTCTCCGCTCGATTCGCGCCTCGCGTTTTGAGGGAACGATCCAGACCGTGGTCGTCGACAACGCCTCGACAGATGACACCGTCGTGCGGGTGCGGCAACTGATGCCCGAGGCCACTGTGCTTCAAACCGGACGCAATGCGGGATATGCCGCTGGAGCGAACGTCGGCATCGCCCTCGCGATCGATAGCGATGCGTACCTGTTGCTCAACCCCGACTTAAGGCTGAAGCCCGACTCGGTATCTGCCATGGTCGATGAGCTGATGAGCACGGATGCCGGGATCGTCGTGCCCAAGCTTGTAGACGAGCAGGGAGGGCTTCGGTATTCACTTCGACGTGAGCCAACCGTTCTGCGCGCCTGGGGAGAGTCGCTGCTGGGCGGCAGGCGGGCGGGGCTGTACCCGATGCTCGGCGAAGTGGAGACACGGGATGAGGTGTACGCACGCGCTGGTCCCGCCGACTGGGCCACAGGAGCCGCCATGCTCGTCTCGCGCGAGTGTTCGCGCAGAGTTGGGTCGTGGGATGAGACCTATTTCCTGTACTCGGAGGAGACCGACTTTGCGCTCCGAGCGAGGGATGCCGGGTTCGAGCTTCGGTACACGCCCGCTTCGGAGGTCTTGCATTACGAGGGTGAGTCGCACCAGTCAGCAGCGCTCTTCGCCCTGCTCACGCGCAATCGCGTCCGGCTATACAGATCGCGGCACGGGCGTGTACGCACCGCCGTGTTCTGGCTCGGTGCCGTCATCGGTGAGGCGATTCGCGCACGCCAGCCAGCCCGCCGCGCCGGGGCTCTCGCGCTTCTCGGCCAGACGTCGGTGATGGCGCGTCCAGGTCCCTAGTCGTTGAGGAGTCGCGCGAGCCCTGCCGCCATCACGGAGGTCGTGAACGACTCGACGACGGCGGCGCGGGCTCGTGACCCGAGCTGCGTGGCCGTCTGCGGATCGAGGGAGTCCAGTATTCGCTTGGCGAGGGTGGCTGGATCGTGCGGTTCGACGAGCCAGCCCGTCTCGCCGTCGCGTACGTAGTCGCCGATTCCCGGGGTCCTGGTCCGGACGACTGGCCTGCCTGTCGCCATCCCCTCGAGGGTGGCGGTCAGCCCGGACAGGTGGAGGTTCGGTCGGGTGGCAACGGCGACAACAGTCGTCTCCGCATACAGCTCTCGCAACTGGGAATGTGACATCTGCGGAAGTCGCTCCACTCCCGCAGGGAGAACATGGTCGCCACGGAACTGAACCTGAAGGCGAGCGTCCGGCCGCTCACGGTGAACGATCGCAAACGCTTCGAGGAGCGTCAGAGCGTCCCGGTCGACGTCGTTTCCCACCGACATCACCGACGGAGCAGATGGAAGGGGCATCTGACTGAAGAAGTCGGCGTCGATGCCGAACGTCGTGAACTCGACGCGCGTGCCGCGACGCCCGAGTGCTTCACGCAATGGAACGACTTGTGCGGAACTGTTGCAGAAGAAAAGGTCGATGCCACGAAGCATCCGCAACATGAGCTGCGCCTTCTGGCGAGCGGCGACTCCCCCGCCGAGGTGGTCGGTCGCCCAGATCAGGCCGCTGGCGAATCGATGGGACGACGTCGTGGCGAGCATGCGCAATGCTGCGTGTTCGTCCCACGCGATGGTCCAGTGGGGTGAAGGAGATCGTCGGGGCGGCCGCACCAGCAGGGCGAACTGGTCCATCTTCGATACCGGAGGCAGCGCGACGGTATGGAGATCGATCCCATTCGCCACGAGCTTGTTCATCCCGTATGGCATCGCGTCGGGCCGCAGGCCCTCGCGGTTGTCGCGGGCCCACCCCTCCAGATCGGTCTCCGACCGGAATCCGAATGTCGCTCTCATTCGCGCAGGCGAACGATGGTGAGCGTTGCGCGCCGGATCATTTCTCGAAGCTATCGTGCGCGTCAGTCGTTCACCAGCCCCGGACGCCCGAAAGCCGTCAGGCCCGCTGCCTCACAAGGTCAGCGGGCCCGACGGCTCCTGGGGATCCTGCTTTAGTAACTGGTCAGCGGAGTGGTCGCGTGAACTCCGTCATCCGTGTATGCATTGCCGGAGAAGGCGCCCGCTTGATTGAGCCAGGCGATCGTGCCGTAGAGTCCGACCTTCGGGGAGAACTTCGTCCAGAACAGGTTGTTCGTGAACGCCACACCGTTGCCGCCGTAGATGGTGTAATTGCCACCCGCGAGCAGGTTGTGATCGACAACACCGTTCGTGATGGTGCCATCGGGTAGTCCGACTACGGCGGTCATCCCTGAGGCACCTGCGTTGTTGATCCACATCTCGATGCGGTTGTTACGGATCAGGATGTCGTGGAACCCAGTACCGCTCGGTGTCGGATAGTGGAAGGCGTCATAGTGGGCGCCGTCGGTGCGGACCGCGAAGTCGTGCACCCAGTTGCCGATACCGGTGAAGTTGGAACCATAGAGGGAGACTCCGTCACCGGCGACCCAGTACATGTTGTTGTAGCTGAACGTGGCATTGTTGGGCACCAGCTTGATGCCGTTCACAGGATCGTTACCCTGCCAGGTGCTCGCCGAATTGCCGCGGAGTTCGTTGTACTGGACTTTGATCCCAGTGGCGTTCCCGGTTGCGTAAATCAGCGGGACGTCAGCTGGACCCGACGAGGTCGGACCGGAAACGAGGTTTCCCTGGATGGTCACGTTCGGCGCATCGACACGAAGTCCGGGCGGGATGATCTGATTCTGGATCACCGTTCCAGCCGTCGTGATCGTCATCGGTCCCGTGTACTTGGTCGTGGGGTTGAACCCACCAGCCGCGGGGCCAGTGTTGCCTGGGCCACCGAATGAGGTGCTGGCCGATCCGCCAGTGGGCGGAGTCGTCGACGTCGGGGTCGGTGTGGTGGTTGGTGTCGGCGCAGGCTTTGTGGTCGGCGAGGGCATGGGCGCAGGCGCCGGCTTGGTGGTCGGCGAGGGCGTGGGCGCCGTGGTGGGCTGTGCGCCAGTGCCGCCAGTGCCTCCAGTGCCGCTCGTGGTCGTCGACGTGCTCTTGGCCGGGACGAACAGCACGTCAGCCCAGTAGCCGGAGTTCTGCCAGGTCTTGGTCGGGAACGAGCTGGTCGTGCCGTACGAGTACACCCCGCTCACAGCCGGAGTCGACAGGAAGTTCGAGGCAGACGCCGGCGGGACGAACCCGATCGTGGTCGCGTAATGGCCGGCAGGAGCCAGGTAGGACGCGACGTAATGCTGACCCGGCACGATGGTGACCGGCTTCGCGAACAGAACGGACTGCCATCCGCTCGCCGACTCGGACGGGAACGTCGCGGTCGCGAGGCGCTTGCCGGTGCTGTCCCACAGGTTGCCGACGTGGGTGCCCGTGCTCTCGGCGGTCTTGAAGTACCGCACGCCGACGACCTGGCCGGCCGCGGAAGCGGTGAAGGTCGTGCCGAGCTCGACACTGCTCTTCTCGGGGTCGGTGTGGGCGGACGCCGGTTTGGCGCTGCCGAACAGGGTCGCAGCGCTCGTCGTCCATCGTTGGGCCACGGTCTGTTGGGCCGTCGTGCTGGTCCGTTCGGCCGTAGCGTGATTCGCGGCGGTCGCGAATGCGCTGATCGGAACGGTCGCGCCGACGACCACGGCGGCCGTCACTGCTCCGATCAATCCGAGTCGCGAGCGGAGAGGTTTCTTCAGCCGATGTGCAGCAGCCAGTCTTCTCATAGATCAAACTCCAGTAGCTATTTGTTACGGAGTACGGATAAAAGGAGGTCACTCAGCCTAACGTCGTACCCCCATCGACGGGGCGTGGGACCCTATTCCCGCACCGGTCAACGGGGAGCATACATGACCAACTTGGTCGAAAAGCCCCAAAACGGGGGTGGCGACACGCCGTCGATCGTCCCACATCTTGATTCTTCCATGACGTATGCGTTCTGACGCAATAGGATCGAAGCGGCCGGGATGCTCCGCCCGCGATAGCCGGACGCCCCCTTCCTGACTCGCCAGAAATATCCTCCTGACCGGCCATTTCGCTTTCGAATCTAGAAAGGCCGAGGTGTGCCGATGCCGAAAGTCCTGGTGGTCTCCGGAACGCGACCCGAAGCGATCAAGCTCGCCCCCGTCGTACACGCCTTGGAGTCCTCTGGCAATCTGCAAACAATCGTCGTCGCGACGGGCCAGCACCGCTCGATGCTCGATCAGGTCAACGAACTTTTCGGCATTGTGCCGAGCTATGATCTCGACGTTCTGAAGGACCGGCCGAACCTCGCCGGAATCACCGCCGCGGTCGTCGAGGGCCTCGGTCCCATCCTCGAAGCGGAGCAGCCGGACCTCTTAATGGTGGAGGGCGACACCACCACCGTATTCGCGGCAGCGCTCGCCGCGTTCTATGCCAAAATCCCGGTCGCACATGTCGAAGCGGGACTTCGCACGGGGGACCGGTACGACCCGTTCCCGGAAGAGATCAACCGGCGGCTGACCACCTCGCTCACTTCGCTGCACCTCGCGCCGACGCCGACGTCGCGAGCGAACCTGCTCGCCGAGGGCATCGACCCTGAGACGATCCATGTCACCGGGAACACCGTGATCGACGCCCTGCTCGACGTCATCGGGCGGCGCCTGCCGGCGACCGACCCGCTGCTTGCGGGCGTGACGGAGAAATCGCGCGTGGTGCTCATCACCAGCCACCGTCGTGAGAACTGGGGGGAGCCAATGGAGAACATCGCACGAGCGATAGCGCGCCTGTCGATGGCCTTTCCAGGGTCTACCTTCGTGCTCCCCGCACACCTCAACCCCACGGTTCGGGAAACCCTGCTTCCGCCACTCGCGGGACTCGAGAATGTGATCGTCACAGATCCGGTCGATTACGTCGACATGGCGTTCCTTCTTAACGCGGCCACGCTCGTCATCACCGACAGCGGTGGCGTGCAGGAGGAGGCGCCCAGTCTCGGCAAGCCGGTGCTGGTGCTGCGACAGACGACCGAGCGACCCGAGGCAGTCGAGGCCGGCACCGTTCGCCTGATCGGAACGGACGAGGACACCATCGTCGCCGAGGCCACGACGCTCCTGACCGACCGGCACGCCTACGAGGCCATGGCTCACGCCGTGAACCCGTACGGAGACGGGCTCGCTGCGCGACGTATACTCGGCGCCGTGGAGCACTTCTTTGGTCTGGGGCCCCGTCCCGACGAATTCGTCGCGGTCGGGACCCCAAGCTAGAGCCCGATTGAGCAGACCTGTCTACCGCCAGGCTCCCCGAGTGTCGAAGACGACGCGTCCTTCGAGACGCGTCTTCGGGATCGTCTTGAACTGTTCGTGGTCGACGAGAAGCACCACGATGTCTGCTTCGTCGATCGCATCCGATGCCGACTGCATCCGAACGTTCGGGCGCCCGTCAAGCTCGGGTGGCAGCGCATGCGTGAACGGCTCGACGACTCGGATGTCGAGGTCGGGTTCCGCGTCGGCGATCGCGACCACCACGTCGACGGCTGGGCTCTCGCGCATGTCGTCGACGTTCGCCTTGAAGGTCAGGCCCAGGCACACGACCGTCGGGTTGCGGAAACGCGACGCGCGCTCGATGACCTGGCGGGCCACATGCAGCGGCTTCGAGTCGTTCACTTCGCGGGCGGTCCGCACAAGGCGTGCGAGGTCCGGTGCCGCGCCCACGATGAACCACGGGTCGACTGCGATGCAGTGCCCTCCGACGCCGGGACCCGGGGTGAGGATGTTCACGCGCGGGTGGTGGTTGGCGAGGCGGATGATCTCCCACGTGTCGAGCTTGAGCCGCTCGCCGATGAGCGACAGCTCGTTGGCGAACGCGATGTTGACGTCGCGGTAGGCGTTCTCGACGAGCTTCGCCATTTCGGCGCTGGCCGCGTCGGTGGTGAGGATCGCGCCCTGCGTGAACACTCGATACAGCGAGGCCGCCTTCTCGGCGCAGCGTCTGGTGACGCCGCCGATCACGCGGTCGTTCGTAACGATCTCGATCATGATGCGACCGGGAAGCACCCGCTCGGGGCAGTGCGCGACATACACGTCGGGCAGCCCTTCCGACTCGTGCGGAAATGTGAGGTCGGGGCGGTGGCCGGCGAGCCACTTGCTGACCTGCTCTGTGGTCCCAGGAGGCGAGGTCGATTCGAGGACGACGAGTTCGCCGCCGCGGAGCTTCGGCGCGACCTGGGCGACCGCGGCCTCGATGTACGAGAGATCGGCAGTGTGGTCGTCCTGGAACGGCGTCGGAACCGCAATGATGAAGGCGTCCGCCTCCGGTACCTCTGTGGTGGCTGTGAGGCGACCGACGCTCACAGCGCCGCTGACGGCGATTGCGAGGTCGGGTTCGACGAACGGAACGTGGCCTTCCGAGACCGCCTTGACAGTGTTCTCGTTGATGTCGACGCCGATGACCTCGATGCCGCGGGTCGCCAGAGCGACTGCGGTTGGCAGACCGATGTAGCCGAGTCCGATGATCGCGACCCGACCGGTGAAGGTGTCATCCATCGATCGACTCCCTGGCTGCGCGCGAGTACGTCGCTGTCGGACGGATGCGTTCGCGTGCGGTCAAGGCGAGGAAGGCCGTGTTGGATGGAAGGTAACGCCTCCACATCCGCCGCGGCTCTTGCAGCAATCGGTACGCCCATTCCATCCCGGCTCGCTGCCAGAGGACCGGGGCGCGGCGGGTGACGCCTGCCATCACGTCGAACGAGCCTCCGACGCCGTGCAGGAGCGGAACGCCGAGCGCGTTCCCGTAGTGGGCAAGGAAGATCTCCTTCTTTGGTGACGTGATGCCGAGGAAGAGCATGTCCGCCTTGCTGGCCACGATCTCGTCGGCGACCTCCTCCGACTGTTCTTCGGTGAAATAGCCGTCGCGGCTCCCCGCGACGCGAAGGCCGGGGTAGAAGGTCTGGATGTGGTCCACCAGCTTGTCGAGGACATCCGACCGTGCACCGAGCAGGTAGATCGACAGCCCGTCGCGATCGGCGACCTCGAGGAGGTTTTCGAACAGGTCGATGCCGGCGATGCGCTCGGGCAGCGGATGACCGAGCAGCTTGCTCGCCCAGACCACGGACTGGCCGTCGGCGAGGAGCACGTCTGCCTCGAGCAGTGAGTTGCGAAGCAGCTCGTCGTGGCGCATCGTGACGATCTTGGCGGCGTTGACCACTCCGATGAGGAACCTGCGCCTGGCCGTGATCGCGGTGCGCGCCTGGTCGAGAACCTCCCCCATCGTCAGCGGGTCGAGTTCGAGCCCGTATAGGGGTTGGGGCGCGGCGGTCATGAGTGCATTCCCTCGGCGATTCGGCTGGCAGTGTCACCGTCGGTGGCGCTCCAGGCGTAGAGGAGCCAGCCGAGCTCGTACGGGCGGCATTCCCGGTCGATCCTGTTCGCGGGGAATACGGTGTCGATCCCCGGAAGGTGCCAGCCGGGATGAATCGAGGTCGTCACGGCGGCGATCTTGCGGGCTGCCTTCGCCGGCTCCCGGCGTCCGGCTTTGCGCCAGATGAGAGCGTGTTCTTCGGAGACGAGTTCGTCGTCGACTTCGGGGTGCGTGCGCAGCCAGTCAAGGCCGCGGAAGACCGCGTCGGTGTGGTCGTCGCCGCCCGAAATCGCGAGGTCGAGTAGTGCCATCGGTGCCATGGCGTGCTGGTGCACGCTGTAGACCGGGTACCTTTCGACGACGGATCCGTCACGGGCGTCGTAGTGCCACCACCACTGTCCGGCGTCGCCTTGCAGTTCGCAGATGCGCCCGGCGGCGAGGTTGGCTGCCGTGAGTGCTTCCGGGTCGGTCGTGAACGCTGCGAGGCGAGCGAGGGCCTGGATCGGGTACACCTGGTCGGCGAAACACCCGACGTGTGCCCTGAGCCGGCCGAGCGCTGTCGGTGGCAGGGCATGCGGGAAGATGCCTTCCGGGCCCTGAGCCTCGAGGAGGCGCTCGCGCGAGATCCGGGCGATGTCGGCGGCGCGTGGCGTCGTGTGGTTGATCGTGAGGGAGGCGACGGCTGCGGTGAGCATCCATGCGGTGTCGACGGTTGGCTGCGGGTCGCCCGATTCGAGCATCCCGGCGATGCGGTCGAGCAGCTTCGTATCGGGTGCTCCGTTTACTTCGGCGGCTGCCCAGGCCACGAGGGCGATCGCTCCGGGGTCTCGCGAGGTGGCCGCGCGGGTGACGGCTGCGGTCACGAGGTCGTGGGCGGTGCGCCCGTGCAGCACCCACCTCTGGGTCTCTTCGGCGACGGTGGCGAGCCCGAGTGCGACGATCGCTGCATAGCGGAGGTTGTGGCCTTCGCGACTCAGTGCGCCGCTCGACGAGGTCTCGGATTCGCGTACGGTCTGGCTGAACTCGAGGGTGTCGGTGATGAAGGATGCGGGCAGGCCGCGGAGTGCGAGGTCGGTGTAGTCGCGTACGCGGGGCATGGGGAGGGCGTGCGTTCGAGCGCGGCCGCCTGGTCGTTCGTTTCGCGCACGCGATGATCTCGGCTTGCGCGATGTGCTGGTGCTCACGGATGCTCTCCCTGTTTGTCGGATAACAGCGGATGTGGCGTGGGGCGCGAGAACCATGCGCGGAAAACATGCGCGCCTCGAGCGATTCACGTATTCGCATAAGTGAAAATTGCTCATATCAATACGCTACCCACGCTAGTTGTCGGGCGGGAGGGAGGAGGCCCCCAGTTCGAGGGTGAAGAATGCTCATTATTCTCGCGAACCCCGCAATGGTGAATAGCATCGAGATCGTCCACCCCGAGCAAGGAGTGAAAATGCCGGCAGCATCCGTGACGATCGTCGGCGGAGGCATCCTCGGACTCGCCGTCGCCGAGCGACTCTCGCGGCGAGGGATGGCGGTCACCGTGCTCGAAAAGGAGCACACGTGGGCAGCTCACCAGACCGGACACAACTCAGGGGTGATCCACGCCGGCCCGTACTACGCGCCCGGTTCGCTGAAGGCGCGGATGTGCGCCGCAGGGAACCGTTCGATGGTCGAATTCGCGCAAGCCCACGGCATCCCCTACCAGGTGACCGGCAAGCTCATCGTCGCCGTCGATGCCGCCGAGGTGCCGAGGCTGGCCACGCTGGCCGAGCGTGCGGTTGCAAACGGCGTGCCGTCGCGCCTGATCTCCGGCGACGAGGCGCGGGAATTCGAACCGCACGTGCGGGCTGTCCAGGCCCTCCACGTGGAGACGACGGGGATCATCGACTACCCGGCCGTCTCCGGCAAGCTCGCCGAGCTTGCCGCATTCCACGGCGGCGAGATGCTGAACAATGCACGGGTCGAACGCATCGTCGCCACCGCATCCGGGATTCGGGTCGTCCACAGCCGCGGCGAGGTCGAAAGCGATCTACTCATCAACTGTGCCGGGCTGCAGGCCGACCGGATCGCACGGATGGCCGGGATCGAACCCGAAGTGAGGATTGTCCCGTTCCGTGGCGAGTATTACGAACTCGTCCCCGGCCGACGCGACCTGGTGAACGGCCTCATCTACCCGGTGCCCGATCCGGCTCTGCCGTTTCTTGGCGTGCACCTCACGCGGATGATCGACGGCTCCGTGCATGCCGGACCGAACGCCGTGCTCGCGCTGGCACGTGAGGGCTACCGGTGGCGGAATGTCGACATCCGCGATGCCCTCGATGCGCTGAGCTACCCGGGCTTCGTGAGGATGGCATCGCGCAATCTCGTGACCGGGGCCAGGGAAATCGCGCGTTCCCTGAGCCGCGGGCTGTTCGCTCGAAGCCTGGCGCGGCTCGTTCCCGACCTGCACTCCGACGACATCGTTCGTGCGGGCGCAGGCGTGCGGGCCCAGGCCGTACTCAGGGATGGACGACTTGCCGACGACTTCGTGATCCAGCAGGCGCCGCATCAGCTCCACGTGCTGAACGCTCCGTCGCCGGCGGCGACGAGCGCCCTGGAGATCGCCGCCTACATCGTCTCTCAGGCGGGACTGGCGGGCTGACACGCATCCCGTGCCGACTGAAGAGGAGTCAGCGCACCACCGACGGTGACCAGGCGTGCTTGAGGAAGATCGTCGGAGCGCTCATCCCATCGATCGGCACCGACCACACGTTGCTGTCTCCTGCGACGTTCGCGTCGGGAAGGCCGAACAAGAGCGTGGTGCCGTTGAGCCACTCTGCCTGGTCGTCGACGCTGGGCTGGATCGGAAGGAGCGTCTCCGAGCCGGTTGCGAGATCGCGGACGGCAAGCGTCCAGTGCGCCGTGCTCGTGGTTGACAGGTTCTTCTTATACGCCACCTTGGTGCCGTCTGGCGAGAGCGAGGGGCACTCGGCCGCCGTCGAGATGGCGGTCAGCGACCGAGCGGCAAGGTCACCACGAACCAGCCAGGTCGTGCCGTCGAGCGCAGCCGTCGCGTAGAAAGTGTTGTCGTCTGACGAGAAAGTGACGCCCCAGAAACTGCGGGCGGGCGCTGTTACCAGTTTCCCGTCCACCTTGAACGCGAATGTGTCGAGTTCGCCGTAGTCCTTCCCGTCCGTCGTCGAGATGCTGGTCTCGGTGGAGGATTCGTGCTCTCCGTACGAGGTCCCGGTCACGAACGACGTCTGCGCGACGAGACGCGAATCTGCCGAGATGCGGGTTCGGCTCGGAACGCCCGGCAGCTGCCACGTGCGGATGGTCGCCCCGCGCGAGTCGAACAAGGTTGCGTGGAACGTCGTGACGGCCTGCGCTTCGGTGTAAAGGCAGATTTCGTATTGGCGCGTGGCATAGACCCGATCGCACGCCCGTTTCGTCACGCTACGGGGGCCTGCTGGATCGCCGAGGGACACGGATGCCACGAGTCCGTATTCGGAGCCGATGGCGGTGTTGCGGAACACCAGCCGGCCTGCCATTGACGTATCGCTCACGAGGGCGGCGGCCGGATGCCCCGGTTCGGCCGAACGAGGCCCGAGGTTTGCGAACTGCGCCGCCGCATAGACGAGCGCGCCGCCGAGCATCACCCCGACGAGAGCGGAGGCGATCCGGATGCTGGTGCGGAGTGTCATGAGCCAGTCCTGTGTCCCATGGTCGCGACCGCCAGAGGGGCCGGGCTAGCCAGCCGCAGTGAATACGCCGTAGACGACATATTCAGTACCGCCCACGATGGGGGTGACGGCAATCGTCACGAGGCTGGTGCCGCGATGGAAAGCTATCGCTGTCGTTCCGCCGAGAGATGGCGCGGGCGAATCGTACATTCCGTACTTCGCGAGGACGTCACGGTAGAAGACAAGGAGATCGGGCGCTGCGCGCGACGATTTTGCCACGAGGCTCACCTGCAGGTGTTTTCCCTGGGAGGCGACGGAACTGTTCTTCACGATTGAGTCGGGGACGAGCGGGATGACGCGTGTCGGAAAACCTTTGACAATCGAGCCCACTGCCGAAGCGGTTGACGGGAGTGGAGCGACCACCGGCGTGAGCAGGGGCGTCGAGGGTGGCAGGGCGGCGACGGCTTTGGATGTGGGCTGCTCGACTTCGGTCGTTGTCCTCTTGCCTGGGTCGGACTTCTTTTTCGGAGTGGGTGTGATCGGCGGATCAGCAGGCAACGGAGCCGAAGGCGGTGACGCGTTAGGGGTGGGAGCGGCCGTCGACCCGGTCTCTTCGCTGCTTGATTGACCCACGGTCGACTTCGTCGTGCCCCCGGGAAGCTGGCCGATCGAGACCGCAGCGACGATGAGGACGACCGATGCGGCGAGGCCCGCGATGATCCACGTGCGTGTTTTCACGACAACACCGCGCTTTCCGCCCGAGTGAGGATACCGTCGGCTTCCCGGTATTCATTCCCGGTGACCGGACACTGGAACGCCCCTCCACCGATCGGTCGGAGAGGCACGCCCGCTTCGCCGACCCAGCCGACGCGCTTGGCGGGTACGCCGACGACCACGGCATGGTCCGGCACATCGCGCGTCACAACGCTGCCTGCCGCGACAAGCGCCCACCGGCCGATCGTGACGGGAGCGACGCAGACGGCACGTGCGCCAATGGATGCGCCGTCCCCAACGGTCACCCCGACCGCATCCCAGTCGTCGGCACTTTTGCGCGAGCCATCCGGATTGATCGCCCGCGGGAAGACGTCGTTGGTGAGTACGACTCCAGGACCGACGAACACACCGTCACCGAGCACCGCGGGTTCGTAGACGAGCGCGTAGTTCTGTACCTTGCAATTTTCGCCGAGAAGCACTCCCGGCCCGATGTAGGAGCCGCGACCGAGGATGCAGCCCGCACCGACGCGAGCATTCTCGCGCACCTGGGCGAGGTGCCAGATCTGAACTCCGTCACCGACCGCGGCCGACGGATCCACGTCCGCCGTCAGGGAGATCCGCGCCGCGCCGTCGACCGGCCCGGGTGGAAAGGTATTCGACGAATTCATCGGGTTCACAGGGAGTGCCTCCATGGCGTTCATTGATGAGGTCGCGGGGAAGCGTCAATACGCCCCCACCGGGTGAGTGAGCACCTTCAACGTGCGCCACAGGATCACGAGGTCGCCGGTCAGCGACCAGTTCTCCACGTAGTAGAGATCGAGACGGACGCTCTCATCCCAGGAGAGGTCGGAGCGGCCGTTGACTTGCCACATGCCGGTCAGGCCGGGCTTGATGTAGAGCCGGCGATGAACATGGATTTCGTAGCCCTGCACCTCGCGCTGGAGCGGCGGCCGCGGTCCGACCAGGCTCATATTGCCGATGAACACGTTCCACAGCTGCGGCAACTCGTCGAGCGAGTACTTGCGCAGGACGCGCCCGACGCGCGTCACACGTGGGTCGTTCTTGATCTTGAAGAGGAGCCCCGAGGCCTCGTTCTGCGCCTGCAGGGTCGCGAGATCCCGCTCGGCTGTCTGGACCATCGAGCGGAACTTGAACATGCGGAAGGTTGCGCCATTGCGTCCGACCCGCTCCTGGCTGAAGAGGAAGGCGCCCGGGCTGTCGAGCTTGATCAGAATGCCGATCACTATAAAGAGGGGTAGCAGGATGACGAGCGCGATGCCGGAGGCGGCAGCATCCAGAGCGCGCTTGAGCATGTGCTTGCCGCCTTCGAACTGGGGGATCTCGACGTGGATAAGCGGGAGCCCCTCGACCGGGCGGAAGTGGATGCGTGGGCCCGCGACATCGGTGAGTCGGGAGGCGAGTACGAGCTCGGTCGCCGTTCCTTCGAGCTCCCAGCCAAGGTTGCGGATGAATTGGCTGCCGCCATGTGGTTGGCCGGCGACGATCACGGTGTCCACGCCGAGCCGAGAGGCTGCGGCGGCAACGCCGACGAGATCCGCGACGATGGGAACCTCACCGGTGCTGCCGACCGACACCTGCCTGGCTTCGATCTCTTCTACGGCCGCACCGACCACGTTGTATGCCGCTCCCGACTTCTGGCGGATCTGGCTCACCACGTATTGCACGTCGTCGAGGCCGCCGACGACAAGGGCGCGCGAGAGGTAGTGGTCGAACATCCGCTGCTTGATGAGCCACTTGCGCCAGAGCCAGCGGCTGGTCAGGAGCCCGACAACGCCGATCGGCAGCGCGAGCACGAAATATCCGCGCGCGATGTCGACCTTGCCGACGACGAAGGCTATCGCGAGCAAGCCGAACGCCAGGGCGCTCGAGTTGACGACGCGCTTGTACTCTGTGACGCCCATGCCCACCACGCGAGAATCCCGGGTGTGGGCCACACCGAGTGCGCTCAGCCAGGCCACCGCAATGACGATCGAGACCGACCAGTAGCCCGTATTCTGGCCGTCAATGCGGGCATTTGGGTCATCGAAACCGAATCGGGCGAAGAATGCTCCGGAGATCGAAACAACGATGACGGTGGCGTCGGTGAGCCGGAGGCGTGCGCGGTAGTGCCGCGCCCAGGTGCGCTCGGAGGAGACGGCCGCCGCGGTACGGGGTGTTCCGGAGGGGCCGGACCAGAACGGTCGCAGCCGACGAAGAGCGGGAACGTGTCCGGTGATGGGAATGCGAGGTTTGATGACGGTCATGGGGATTCCAGGACCCTCAGGTGTGCGGGAGAGGAACCGACGACGACGGGGGGAAAGCCGCGGTCTCGCGCGGCTCTGCCGCCGCCGGTTCCGACTTGGGGGATGCGCCATGCGTACCGGCCATTCGAGGGCGCCGTAGCGGCCTCGGTCGGTCCGGGTGGCCGATTCTGCGATCGACCTGTTGCTGAGGCGTTCACTAGGTCATCCCTGCATGTCTGGGTACAGGTGCTTCGGATTGTGAACGTGAGGCCACTCGGGGAACGACCGGGGGAGGTCGCGAGCGGAGAAATGATTGTTCCTCATCTATTCACAATCAGACACTACATCCGTTCTCGACCACCTCACTCGCCCCCATTCAGGGGTGACAAATTCTCACTTATTACAAGTATGGACGTGAATGAGGCGACCCCTCGGTTGGGTTTTCGTTGACTTATCGCGTCGTTGCTGATAGACCTCACCCCACGGGGGGTAGACACTTGGTCTCAAGTGTCTTGTCGGAACGCGCGTCGGCCCCCAATCTCCGGAGGCTCGCAATGGTTCCTCGAGCGCAATCGAAATCTTCAGGCAAACCGCTTCTGCTCACGTTCGGGGGGCTGCTCGCTCTCGC
>JAVECW010000130.1 GCA_030841285.1 Microbacteriaceae bacterium | reverse complement strand
CATCCTTGGCCTCCTGCTCATCGTCGGCGGCGCAGCCGTCGCCAGCCAGGCACTCAGCTACGTGCACGGCCGGTTCGAGAACTGGCTCGATCCCTTCAGTACCCAGGCCTACGGAGCGAATGGCGGCAGCTACCAGCTGGTGCAGGGCCTGTTCGGGCTCGCGCACGGCGGACTGATCGGCACGGGTCTCGGCCAGGGGCAGCCGTACGTGACGCCCGTCTCACAGAGCGACTACATCATCGCGAGCCTGGGTGAGGAGCTCGGGCTCGCCGGCCTGTTCGCGATTTTCGCCCTCTACCTGCTTCTCGTGGCGCGCGGATTCCGCATCGGCTTTGCCGGGCAGGACGACTTCGGCAAACTCCTCGCGGTCGGCCTCGCGTTCACGATCGGCCTGCAGTGCTTCATCGTCATCGGCGGCGTCACCCGCGTCATCCCCCTGACGGGCCTGACCACGCCCTTCCTGGCGGCGGGCGGGTCATCGCTCGTGGCCAACTGGATCATAGTGGCGCTGCTCCTCAGGCTCTCCGACACCGTCCGCAACCAGCCCAGAATGGTGGTGAGCTGAGTGAACCGAGAAATCAAGCGGGTCAGCATCGCGGTGCTCGCGATGTTCGTTGCTCTGCTGGTCTCTACGTCGATCCTGCAGGTCTTCCAGGCGGATGCTCTCAGCACCGACGCCCGCAACACCCGCACCCTCTACGACAGCTACTCCGCCCAGCGCGGGCCGATCCTGGTGGCGGGCAAGCCCATCGCGCAGTCCGTGCCGTCGACGGATGTCTACAAGTACCAGCGCGTCTATAGCAATGGACCGCTCTATTCAGCGGTGACCGGATTCTTCCCGCTTAATGGGGCGCCGACTGGGATCGAAGGTGCTCTCAACAGCACGCTCAGCGGAACCTCGAACTCGCAGTTCTTCGAACGGATCAATTCGACCCTCACCGGCAAGAACCCGCAGGGCGCATCCGTCTCCCTGACAATCGACCCCGTTGCGCAGCAGGCAGCGTACGACGCACTCGGTTCGTATCAGGGCGCGGTCGTGCTGCTCCAGCCGAAAACCGGGCGCATCCTCGCTATGGTGTCGAAACCCAACTTCGACCCGAACACCCTCGCGGGGCACAACTCGGCGCAGGTCGACTCGACCTACCAGTCGCTGCTGACCGCGCAAGGCAACCCGCTGATCGATCGCGCGATCGGCGGAAACCTCAACCCGCCTGGGTCGACCTTCAAGCCCATCGTGAGCGCTACGGCGTTCGGTTCCGGTGCCTTCACCAAGGACAGCCAGCTGCCGAACCCGAGTGCGCTCACGCTCCCGGGCTCGAGCGCCGTCGTCCACAATGACACCTTCTCGACGTGTGGTCCCGGCACGACCGTTTCAATTGCGACGGCGCAGATCCTGTCGTGCAATATCCCGTTTGCCGAACTCGGCATGCAGTTGGGCGGCAGCGCGATCCGCAAGCAGGCGAACCTCTTCGGCTTCAACCAGCAGCTCTCGATCCCGATCCCGGTCACGCCGAGCACGTACCCCGTCATGACGGACCAGGCTCAGGTGGGGCAGAGCTCCTTCGGCCAGTTCAACGACAAGGCCACCCCGCTGCAGATGGCCATGGTTTCGGCTGGGATCGCCAATGGCGGCGTGGTCATGTACCCCAACCTCGTCGACTCGATTCGGACATCCGATCTGCAGACGATTCAGAGCTTCACCCCCAAGGTTTTCAGCACGGCAACGACGCCTGCGATCGCCTCCACCATTGCCCAGATGATGGTCGATGGCGTCAATTCCGGCGTGGCGAGTAATGCAAGAATAAAGGGGGTCAGCGTGGGCGGTAAGACCGGCACAGCGCAGAACGGACCAGGGCAGCCATACTCGCTCTGGTTCACCGGATTTGCCCCGGCTGACAACCCCCAATATGCCGTGGCGGTAGTCATTGAAAATGGTGGTGGACAAGGTCAGAGCGGCACGGGTAACTCCATTGCCACCCCGATCGCGAGAAAAGTACTAGAGGCGGTGCTCAACAAATGAGACCCACAACAGGGCTCACCTTCGGGGGACGATACGAGCTGCAGTCGCGCATCGCGATCGGCGGCATGGGCGAGGTCTGGCAGGCCACCGACCTCGTGATCGGACGCACCGTCGCGATCAAGATCTTGAAGGACGAGTACCTGGGCGACCCGGGCTTCCTCGAGCGGTTCCGTGCTGAGGCGCGTCACGCCGCGCTCGTCAACCACGAGGGCATCGCGAACGTCTTCGACTACGGCGAGGAAGATGGCAGCGCCTTCCTCGTGATGGAACTCGTGCCGGGTGAGGCGCTCTCCACGATCCTCGAGCGCGAGCACGTGCTCTCCACCGACAAGGTGCTCGACATCGTCGCGCAGACCGCCGCCGCGCTGCATGCCGCTCATGCCGCTGGTCTCGTGCACCGCGACATCAAGCCGGGCAACCTGCTCATTACGCCTGACGGCCGGGTCAAGATCACCGACTTCGGCATTGCCAGGATCGCCGACCAGGTTCCGCTCACCGCGACCGGCCAGGTGATGGGGACCGTTCAGTACCTTTCTCCGGAGCAGGCAAGCGGCCGCCCAGCCTCCCCGACCACCGACATCTACTCGCTCGGCATCGTCGCGTACGAGAGCCTCGCGGGCCGCCGTCCGTTCACGGGCGAGTCGCAGGTCGCGATCGCGATGGCTCAGATCAACGAAGCTCCCCCCGAGCTCCCCGTCACGGTCTCCGAGCCGGTGCGCAACCTTGTCTTTGCGTGCATTGCCAAGGACCCGGCCGAGCGGCCCGCATCCGCCGCTCATCTCTCACGCGCTGCCCAGGCCCTGCGCCGCGGGGACGTCCAAGCGGCCGCGGGCGCCGTTCCGGCGATCCTGGGCGGTGTGGCCGCCATGACCGGCGCAACCCTGCTCATGGCCTCGCCCGGCGCCACCCAGGCGACGACGATCCTACCGGCCGCAGGCGGAGGAGTCGTGCCACCCGTGACGGCGTCGACCGCGGCGACCACGACCAAGAAGCGCAGCCCGTGGACCTGGCCACTCATCGCGCTCATCGCGCTGCTCGCGGTCATCCTGATCGGCACGATCATCGCGATCGTGATGCAGCCGAACAACAGCCCCGTTCCCCCCTCGACAAGTTCGAGTCCGAGCGCCGCCTCCACGCCCTCACAGGCGAACACTCCCTCGCCGACTCCCACCCAGGTGAGTAACATCGTGCAGATCAACCAGGCCGATTTCGTCGGACTGTCCGGCTCCGATGCGCGCACCAAGTTGCAGGGCCTGGGCATGATTGCAAACATCCAAACCGGCGCGCCCGCGACGAAGTCCACTGACGCCGGCAAGGTCTACTCGGTCAATCCGACTGGTCCCGTGCCCAAGGGCTCGGAGATCACGGCAACGATATATGGGCCGGTGCCGACACCGAGCGCTCCGACCGACAAGGTCAGCATCGTGAGTCCGCCTCCTCCCGCACCTGTCGTCGCGGGTTCCCCCGTCCAGTTCGCGTGGGGCGCCGGATCGTGCCCGGCCGGGCAGACGATGACCGGGCATCAGCTCTACATCAACGGCACTGGCCAGGGCCCGGTCGCCACGGGAGCACCTGCACCGTGGACTCCCCCGGCCTCGGACAAGGGGAACACCGACCAGGTGACATACACGGTCTTCTGTGGTGAGTCGGTCGAGTCGCCCCAATCACCAGCGCTCGCGGTCCCCGTCAACTAAGTCGTCGCCCAGTAATCGACCGGTACACTATCGAAAGCATTTGACCCGGACTAGGAGTGTGACTTGACCGAAGAGAGTCGCCTGCTCGCGGGCCGATATCAGGTCGGCGAGCTCATCGGCCGAGGTGGCATGGCGGATGTGCACCGTGGAACGGATGCCCGACTCGGGCGCACCGTCGCGATCAAGCTCCTGAAGCCCTCCCTCGCGACCGACCCGGCATTCCGTACCCGGTTCCGCCAGGAAGCCCAGGCCGCCGCGCGCATGGCGCATCCGACGATCGTGCGTGTCTTCGATGCGGGCGAAGAGACGATCCGCGACGCCAACGGCCACGAAGCGCAACTCCCCTTTATTGTCATGGAGCACGTCGACGGGCGACTCCTCAAGGACATCATCGCTGAGGGTCCGATCAGCACGCCCGAGGCCGTACGCATCACCGAGGGCATCCTGACCGCGCTCGAATACTCGCACCGCGCTGGCGTCGTGCACCGCGACATCAAGCCGGGCAACGTCATGATCACGCGGACCGGCCAGGTCAAGGTCATGGACTTCGGCATCGCGCGCGCCATCAGCGATTCGTCGGCGACCGTCGCCCAGACGACGGCAATCCTCGGCACGGCCAGCTACTTCTCGCCGGAGCAGGCCAAGGGCGAGTCCGTGGATGCCCGCACCGACCTGTATTCGACAGGCATCGTCCTCTTCGAGATGCTCACGGGGCGCCCGCCGTTCCGCGGGGACACCCCGGTTGCGGTGGCGTACCAGCACGTGAGCGAGACTCCGGATGCGCCCAGCCGCATCAACCACAAGGTCTCGCCTGCACTCGACCTCGTTGTTCGGCGAGCCCTCTCCAAGGATCGATTCGACCGCTACCAGAGCGCCGCGGAGTTCCGCGAGGAAGTCGAATCGGCCGGCGCAGGCCACGTACCGGTCCACAAGCCCAGGGACGCCTTCGCCGACACCCT
>JAVECW010000132.1 GCA_030841285.1 Microbacteriaceae bacterium | reverse complement strand
CTGGGCGGCAGCGGGGAAGCCGTGGAAGACTGATCGCATGAACGAGCGAGCAGGAACCCCGGCCCAGGAATCCGATCTCACGGACATCGAAGCACTGCTGAACGCGTACTACGCGCTCAAACCGGATGTCAGCATCCCGGAGCAGCGCGTCGTCTTCGGCACCTCCGGGCACCGCGGCAGTTCCCTCAAGACGGCCTTCAACGAGGACCACATCGCCGCGACGACGCAGGCCATCGTCGAATACCGGGCGTCGCAGGGCATCACCGGGCCACTCTTCCTCGGCTCTGACACGCACGCACTCAGCGGGCCCGCTCAGACCACCGCCCTTGAGGTGCTCGTCGCCAATGGCGTGCGCGTGCTCGTCGACGAGTTCGACGACTGGGTGCCGACGCCCTCGCTGTCGCACGCGATCCTCACATACAACCGGGCGGGCAATGCCGACCAGGCCGACGGCATCGTCGTCACCCCCAGCCACAATCCCCCGGCCGACGGCGGCTTCAAGTACAATCCGCCGCACGGCGGCCCGGCCGACAGCGACGCGACGACCTGGATCGCGAACCGCGCCAACGAGCTCATCGCGGGCGGCCTGCGCGACGTCCTGATGAGCGAGCCGAGCGCGGTCGAGACGTACGACTTTCGCGGCGGCTACGTCAACGACCTCGGCAGCATCATCGACATGGATGCCATCAAGAGGAGCGGCATCCGCATCGGCGCCGACCCTCTCGGCGGGGCGAGCGTGAGCTATTGGGCCGCGATCGGCGAGCGGTACGGCCTCAACCTCAAGGTCGTGAACCCGCACGTCGACCCGACCTGGCGGTTCATGACGCTCGACTGGGATGGCAAGATCCGCATGGATCCGTCGAGTCCGTCGGCGATGGCATCCGTGCTCGCGCACAAGGACGAGTACGACATCCTCACCGGGAACGACGCCGACGCCGACCGGCACGGCATCGTCACGCCGGATGGCGGGCTGATGAATCCGAACCACTATCTCGCGGTCGCGATCGACTACCTCTACCGCAATCGCAGCGGATGGCGTGCGGATGCCGCGATCGGCAAGACCCTCGTCTCGTCATCCATCATCGATCAGGTCGCCGAGTCGCTCGGGCGGCGACTGTGGGAAGTGCCGGTGGGCTTCAAGTGGTTCGTCCCCGGCCTCATCGACGGATCCGTCGGATTCGGCGGAGAGGAGAGCGCGGGTGCGAGCTTCCTGCGGTTCGACGGGACCGTCTGGACGACCGACAAGGACGGCATCCTGCTCGCGCTGCTTGCGAGCGAGATCCTCGCCGTCACGGGCAAGACGCCGAGCCAGTTGTACCGCGAGCTCACCGAGCGGTTCGGCGACCCGGTCTATGAGCGAGTGGATGCCCCGGCGACCCCCGCCGAGAAGGCCGCGCTCGGCAAGCTCGATGGCGCGGCGATCACCGCGACCGAGCTCGCCGGCGACCTGATCACGGCGAGGCTCAGCCGCGCGCCAGGTAACGAGGCGGCGCTGGGCGGCGTCAAGGTCATCACGGAGAACGCCTGGTTCGCGGCGCGGCCGAGCGGCACAGAGGACGTCTACAAGATCTACGCCGAATCCTTTGTCGGCGTGGACCACCTGCACCGCGTGCAGGCCGAGGCGACGATCATCGTCAAGGCTGCGCTTGGTGGGTAGCTGTGCGTAACGCCTCAATCAGCTATCGTTCAGCCCAGACCGTTTAGATGGTGGTTGTCGATACGCAGGAGCCTACGTAGGACAACCCAGAGGAAGTTATGATCACCCTGCGACTAGGTGCCGCAATCGCCGGAGCGGCCGCGCTCCTCGTGTCCCTGGCAGCATGCAGCGCCGTGGCGACGACCGCGTCACCAACCCCGACGGCCACTTCGACGCCACTGGCCGCCGCACCAGCTCCGGCCGCGAAACCCGTCGCCGCGCCAGCGCAACCAGCGGCTCCGACGGCCTCCCCGGCATGCGCCGGAAACCAGCCCGGAATCAAGCACATCATCGTCAGCATCAGTGAGCAGCACCTGTATGCGTGCGATGGTCAAGCGCTGCTCGCTGACGCCCCCGTCACCACCGGCGCATCAGCAATAACGAACGTGAACGACGCGACCCCGACCGGCACCTTTCACATCACTAACAAGATCCGTAACACAGTGCTCGCCGGTAGCGATGTGAACGGCCCGTGGAACGACCCGGTCCAATATTGGATGCCGTTCTCTGGCGGCTACGGATTCCACGACGCATCATGGCAAACATTCCCCCTCGGCAGTCCGCTCTACAAGACCCAAGGCTCCCACGGTTGCGTTCACCTTCCCCTCGATGTGATAGCCACGCTATTCAACTGGGCGCAGGTGGGTACCATCGTCACCATCCAAAGCTGACCCGGCCAATGGCAGTTGGCCCCGGCCGGTCTCGCCGAGGGCTGCGGGTTAGTGGTAGGTCGTGCCGCCGGGCAGGGCGAAGAACTCCTCGAGCGTTTCTACCCCCGTGTTGTGCAGCTCGGTCGAGAGCGCGATACCGACATAGCGGTAGTGCCACGGTTCGAAGCTGTACCCCGTGACGGCGACCTTGTCGGCAGGATATCGCAGGACGAAGCCGTATTTCCATGCGTTGGCGGCCAGCCACTTGCCCTGCGGCGTATTCGCGAAGCAGGTCTGAAGGGAGCATGACGCCGGTAAAGCGCTGATGTCGACGGCCAGACCGGTCTGGTGCTCGCTGTGTCCGGGCCGCGCACTGGTCGTGTCGGCCTGCGCTTGACCTTTCGTGTCCACGATCTGGTCGTAGACGGAGGTTTGCGCAGCGAACGATCGATAGGCGCTCTGGACCGAGAACTGCAACTGGGATTCGGATGCCCCCGCCGCGAACATCGCGACGAGCGCATTGGCGACCTCCGCGCGCATCGGCTGGCGATTGACGTACGTGACCGCGGGGTACACCAGGTCGGTCGGGGCGTAGTTGGCTGGGTTGAGTGACCTGGTCTTGTTCACGACCACCCAGATGCTCGACGGGTCGTCGACCGAGTTCGCTGCCTTATTGAATGCCGCAGCCGTCGGAGTTGGAGTTGGCGTTGACTTCGGCTTCTGCTTCGGCTTCGGCGAGGCGGATGTCGCACCCGACGCCCCCGCGACCGGATCTTTCGCCGCTGCCGCGTCCGACGAACAGGCAACAAGGCTCAATACGATTGCGCCGATTCCGAGCGCCGTAACCAGTCCGCGCTTACCTGGTCGGCGGGCGGATGATCGGCTATGCAGCGGGCGATCGGCGTTCACGTGACGAGCATAGGGGCATCACCCTGTTCGCCAGCGGCGAACCTGCCGTTTCGCCGACGTGGCGATGTTGACGCAAAACTCGCGGAGGGTGTAACTTTGCAGTCACCGCAATATTTTGCACCGTCCACGCCGGCGTGACGCTCGTGCATCCAGCATCCAATTCAATCCCCAAAAAACAATTCGAGGTTCCATGTCACGCGTCGACTCCCCAACAGCGCCACCGGTTGAAAAACACCCCGGCGGTGTCATGACCCATCGCCAGATCATGTTCGTCATCTACGGGCTCATGGCGGGCATGTTCCTGTCCTCGCTCGACCAGACGGTGGTCGGCACCTCCATCCGCACGATCGCGGATGATCTGAATGGACTCAGCCAGCAGGCGTGGGTCACCACCGCCTACCTGATCGTCTCGACGATCGCGACGCCGATCTACGGCAAGCTGTCCGACATCTTCGGTCGCCGGCCACTGTTCATCTTTGCGATCTCGATTTTCCTCGTGGGTTCCATCGCCTCCGGCTTCGCTACCTCGATGGTCGAGCTGGCGGCCTTCCGCGCCATCCAAGGCCTCGGTGCCGGTGGCCTGATGGCCCTCCCGCTGGCGATCTTGGGTGACATGCTCGCGCCGCGCGACCGGGCGAAGTACCAGGGGTACTTCCTCGCCGTCTTCGGCATCTCGAGCGTCATCGGCCCGCTCATCGGCGGCCTCTTCGCCGGCGCTAGCCAGATTCTCTGGATCACCGGGTGGCGCTGGGTCTTCCTGATCAACATCCCGATCGGCGTCATCGCCCTCGTCATCGTCTGGCTCTTCCTGCACCTGCCCAAGCGCAGCGCAGATCGCGCGGTCCGCATTGACTGGTGGGGCGCGACATCCGTCATCGTCGCACTCGGCCCGCTGCTGCTCGTCGCAGAGAACGGACAGAGCTGGGGCTGGGGCTCCGCCGGCGCCATCGCCTGCTACGTGATCGGCGGTGTGGGTGTCCTCGCATTCATCTTCATCGAACGGGCCATGGGCGACGACGCACTCATTCCGCTGAAGCTGTTCAAGAGCTCCACGTTCTCGATGGCGACGGTGCTGGGCATCCTCGTCGGCTTCGGGATGTTCGGTGCACTCTCCACCATTCCGCTGTACCTGCAGCTCGTCCAGGGCTCGACCCCGACCCAGAGCGGCTTCCAGTTGCTGCCCATGATCCTGGGTCTGATGATCTCTTCGATCGTGAGCGGGCAGCTCATCTCGCGCACCGGCCGCTACCGGATGTTCCCCATCCTCGGCACCGCCTTCCTGTCGGCGGGCTTCTTCCTCTTCACGTTCATCTCGGCCACCACCTCGATCTGGTTCGTCATGGTCGGGATGCTGCTCGTCGGCCTCGGCCTCGGCCAGCTCATGCAGACGCTGACGATCGCAAGCCAGAACGCCGTCGGGCCGCGTGACATCGGTGTTGCCACCGCCTCATCGACGTTCTTCCGGCAGATCGGTGGAACCCTGGGCGTCGCCATCCTGTTCTCGGTGTTGTTCAGTCGCATCCCAGCCACGCTCGCGGCCGCGTTCAGCGACCCGAAGCTGTTGGGCGCGCTCAAGGCGGCGACCGACCCGACCACGGCTGCGGGCCTCAAGGTCCTGCAGGACCCGAAGAATGCGCAGATCTTGGGGATCCTGAAGAACCCCTCCTCGATCGGCACCGCGCTCAACGGCGACACCGCCTTCCTGAAGACGTCGGATCCGGCCCTCTCCGCACCCTTCCTTCACGGCTTCGCCGACGCGACCGTCACCGTCTTCTGGGTCAGCCTCATCGTTGTCCTGGTCGCGTTCGTGCTCAGCTGGTTCCTCAAGGCGACGCCGCTCCGACAGAAGTCGGCGCTGCAGGAATCTGCCGACGAGGACGCCGCAGACGTCGCGCTGATGGCACAGCGTGCCGCCGACGAGATGGGTGCTCTGGTCGAACCGGGGTTCAGCTCCTCGAGCC
>JAVECW010000115.1 GCA_030841285.1 Microbacteriaceae bacterium | reverse complement strand
TGTCTGCGCCCGTGCGTCACGTGTGCGCCCGCTCGCGCAGGCGCACACGTGACGCACGGGCGCAGACACCGAAGTGGGGTGGGGATCAGGCGTCCAGCTCGTCGACGATCCCGACGAAGCGGCTGCCGATGCCGTCGACCTCGTGCCGATGCGCGGTGGGCGCGGGCAGCGGCAGTTGCTCCGCGAGGTGGTAGTCGCAGCTGAGGTAGGTGAACTCCGGCCACCACTTCTTGGGGCGCGCCGCCTCGGTGTATCCGCAGATATCGCAGGTCAGCTGGACCCACACGGCCTTCTTGCCGGTGCGATTCGCGCGCGACTGGGCGAGCCAGGCCGGGGGATTGGCGTCGAGCGCATCCAGTTCGGCCTCGGAGATCCGGGTCGGGATGCCATTGCGCTGCGCCATCTCGAGGGGGATGTCCAGGCGTATTGCGGCTTCGCGTCTCGTAATCACGTACCTATTGTCCTGCCTCCCCATGCCAGACTCTCCCCATGAAGTTCACGACCAGGATGGCGCAGATCGGCAACAACACCGGGATCCCGGTGCCTCCCGAGGTGATCGAGGCACTGGGCGGCGGCAAGCGCCCCGCCGTGAACGTCACGGTGAACGGATACTCGTACCGCAATACCGTCGCTCCGATGGGCGGGCAGTTTCTGATCTCGTTCAGCTCCGACAAGCGCGCCGAGTCCGGCATTGCGGGTGGTGACGAGATCGAGGTCGAGCTGACCCTCGACACGGTGTCGCGCGCAGTCGAGCCGCCAGCCGACCTGGCCGCTGCGCTGCGTGCGTCACCCGGAACCCGGGCGGCTTTCGACGCACTGTCACCGAGCAAGCAGAAAGCTCACGCCGTGTCGGTCGAGTCGGCGAAGACGGACGAGACGCGCCAGCGGCGCATCACCGCGGTCGTGGATGCGCTGAAGCCGCTAGCTGGTTGAGCAGGCCGCTCGCCATTGTGCTGGTCGAGTAGGCCGCCCGCGGCCGTATCGAGGCCCCGCGGCCGAACCCGCTGCGTCGGTTGCGGTCAACCCAGCTGGCCGCGGCTGCTGTGTCGCGGGGCGAGTGCGCCGTGACGTCCGAGCATCCGCCATACGGTCTTGGTGAGCGCAGGATGCTCGAGCGCGATCTGGCGCAGCACGCGGTACTCGCGCGTCGGCGTCGGGAGCTGGCCGGCGTTGGCGTTGATGGCGTCGGCCCGCAGCAGGTACACGACGAGTTCGTCCACGGTGGGAAGCTCCTCCATGAAGCTCCACGGGTCCTCGCCGGCAAGCAACCTCTCGCGGATGACGGTGTCCAGTTCGTCGCGGGCCTCGGCTCGCAGTACTTCCAGACTTGCCCGTCCGCGCGGGATGTGGTGGCTCGCGGTCATTGATTCAGCCTACGTCCGGAGGCTGGGTGGAATGCAATCCCACGCTCGGTCGCTGGGTGGTCTCCGCCAGTGCGCCAAGAATCACATGTGGAGCGCCGTAAGCACGCGGCTGAAGTTGTAGAGGAAGAGAGCAACTCCAGCGATACCGATCACAAGCCCGGCGATTGCCGTTCCGCGACCCGCGATCCTCACCCCGGCGTCGGACAGCCTCTGCGCACGCGCCAGGCCGATACTGGAGAAAACAATCGCGATGATGCTCGCCAGCGCGAATGGGTTGAAGAAGAAAGCAATGAGCGACAACAGCAGCCCGGTCCACGCGAACACATTATTCTTGCGAGTCAGTCGGTCCTTCTCGCCGCGTTTGAGACGCGGAGCTTCGGTCGACGGAATGGCATAGCTAGCCATTGGAACGTAGGGGGCTTCGACGGCGATCGCGACTTGAGGTGTCACAGGTGGTGCCGGTGGCTGCGTGTGCTCGGACCAGCCTGCGCCTGTCCACCATCGAGATTGACCCGGCACTTCTGGGTCGGAGTACCAGCCAGGGCCTGGCATTGTCATGAAGAGGTCCTTTGATCCGAGGTAAGCAGCGATTCAGAGGATATTGAGTGGCCTCGCAACTGCAACAGTCCCCTCAACGGGGACGCTGGAATGCATCGCAGAGACCCACTCGCTTAAGCTGGGCGACATGTCTTTGCCCGAGGTCTGCGTTTGCTACCTGATCCGATCAGGCGCCGACGGGGACGAGGTTCTCCTGGGACGCAAGAAGTTCGGCCTGGGCGAGGGCAACCTGGTCGGCCCGGGCGGCAAGATCGAGGCAGGCGAGACACCTGTTCAAGCCATCGTTCGTGAGGTTGCGGAGGAGACCGGAGTCTCCGTTGCGGCAGACTCTCTGCAACTCGTGGGCGAGCTCACCTATCCGTTTCCGCACAAGCCCGCATGGAGTCAGAAGTCCTGGGTCTTCCTCTGCCGCGAGTGGGAGGGGGAGCCAACGGAGTCCGATGAGCTCGTTCCGACGTGGTTCCCGATCTCCGAGATCCCGTTTCACCGGATGTGGGATGACGCCAGGTATTGGTTGGAAGATGCGCTGGGCGCGCGCTTCGTGACTGCAACGTTCGAGTTTGGCCGGGACTTGCGCACGGTCGAGGCGTCGGACCACCCGCGGTTCGGGGTTGCGCATTCGCGCTAGCTAGGTTCGCTTTGTCCAGAGCTGTCGATGATAGGCGGCATTTCCGAGAGCCAGGCTGTGGTCCGTCCGGAAGGTCAGTTCAGCGAACGGTGCCAACGTGCGGGAATCGGCGATGGCCATGTCCTCCAGTATGACCATCCCGCCGAGGTCCAGCTGCGTGTGATGGTTTGGGCAGAGGCAGAGAAGATTGTCGCGCTTGTCTGCGCCGAGGTGTGGGCGTCCAAGCGGCCGAACGTGGGCCCCCTCTGAGTAGGTGCGGCCGTCGTAACCGGGAATTGCGGAGTCACAGACCTGGCAACGCTGTCCATACATCGCCTTCACCTCGCGAGACAGCGCAGTGTCGCGGATCCGGCGTGTCACCGTGCTGGTGGCAAACGCCGGATCTTCATCCGGTTGTTCGCGCGTGTGAAGAGGCTCCTGCTCTGGGAGGCGATCGAGCCGGAAGCGGGCAATAAGAAACCCGTCACGCCCGACGTCCATCCAATGCGAGGTGACAGCGAACAGGCCGGCATACTGATAGCCGCTTTTCGGTGCGTAGGGCGATTCGCGTAATGGACCGCGAACCACTCGGACAGGCAGCCCCTGGATCATGCTCGTGATGAGGCCCGCATTTCCCGTGGCGTCAGGCGATTGGTCAGCGATTTGTCCGCGCGAATTCGGATCGTTACCACCATGGCCGGTGTAGATGATGTAGTCGCCGTGATCCTCGTCGTCTACATAACCCCCTGACACGACGATCGAGTCGGCACCATCTGCGCGTGTACCCGAGATCCCTGCTTGAAGCGGCCGGTGTACGAACGATTCGTGCAGATCGCGACGGTCGATGAAGAGTTGACCGACCCGAACGCTATCGGGCTGTCCGAAGAAGCGTGTCACTGGATACCCCCTGGATGACCGTAGCGGGGAGCGTGGCGCTTGAGAAGGTCCTCAAATGGGGGATGTCAGGCAACTCGCCTTCCGCGCGGCCCAAGCACCCGAACTGGGCATAGCTCGACCTATCCCTAAGCCCATAACTTTGGGTCGACGAGCCGCGAGATTTCGCTGCTACAACTTGGGGAAGGTTTGCATGCTCGAGATCTTCACATCGTCGCTCAGCGCGATGGCGGCCACCTACGTCCTTGTTTTCCTCTTCCCGACTGTGTGCGCCGTCGGTATCGGACTGGTGATCATTGGCTTCATGAGGGTGAAACCATCTGCGATCTTGCTTGGGATCGCTTTTCCAGCGGCAGTGCTGGTGTTTGCTCTGGTGACAAGAGCGAACGCATTGGCAAGCGCGTCGGCTCCGCCCACGCTCGGGAAGTCGATGGATGCGATAAGCGCATTCCTGCCTTTATCGCTGGCCATCGCCGGGCTGATATTTCTTGTTCGAATGCTCCCGAGCATCGTGCGGGCAGCTCGCCGGGGTTAACTAGCCGCGCTACTCGCTGTCGGCGCGAGCCTCGGAGAGTGTTTCGCCCGTCGGGTCTGGCGCCGCGGCATCCGCTAGTTCGGGGCCACCGAGGGGTGTGCCGGCCCACTGGGTGAGCATCCAGCCGGACTCGAAGGAACCGTCGACCACGACGACGCCGGTGTTGGCGAGTTCGTGCCCGGCGGGGAACGACCGCTCCACGTTGATCGCGTGGGCGGCAACCCAGACGCGGATGGCGGCACCGTGGCTGACGACGGCGGCGGTCTGAGCGCCCGAGGCGGCGATCGCGGCGAGGTCGGCGTTGTAGCGTCCGAAGAACTCGTGGCCGTCCGCGCCGCCCGGCATGGCGACGTCAAGGTCGCCCGCCGCCCAAGCGAAGGCCGTCTCGATGTACGTGCGCACCGCCTGCCGGTCGCTGCGTGCCTCGAGCGCGCCGGCCGAAATCTCGTGCAAGCCGTCGCGCACCTCGATGTCGAAACCGCGGTCCAGGGCGAGCGGCTCAGCGGTGAGCTGGGTGCGCAGCAGAGTGGATGCGTAGATCGCGTCGATCTGCTCGTCGCGCAGCGCACGCGGCAGACCGGCCGCCTGTCGCATCCCGAGCTCGGTCAGGCCGGGGCCGGGGCGGGCGGTGCCGAGTTGCCCGAGCACGTTGTCGGGCGTCTGGCCGTGGCGAATCAGGAGGAGGCGCATGAGGCTTCCAGCGTAGTTCGCAGGCGCGGGTGACGCGCGAAAATGCTGGCCGCGCAGCTCGCCTAGGCGGCGCGACTCAGCAGGTTCGCGCGCTCCGGATGCTTGTCGAACCACTCGGCCGCGTACCAGCACATTGGCACGATGTGGAGGTCGGTGTTCTGCTCGATGTCATCCGCTGCAAAGGCGACCACCTCGGCCGCATGTCCGCGGCCACGACGGTGGGGCGCCGTGTAGACGCGGGTCAGAGAGATCGCGTTGCCGTTGACCGAGTAGTCGACCACGGCGACGAGCTCACCGTCCATGTGCATCGCATAGCGATTGGCATCCGGTTCGATGGTGAATTCAGTCATTGCTTCAGCCTACGACCGGCGCTTGAAACTGGCCGAATGCCGGCTGGTAGCTCGCTGCGCATTGGCGAGGGCAATGGGCTGGGACTAGCCGCGAACCCCCAGCGCGAACGGCAGCACCGCGGATGCCCCCGCCTGCCTCAGCAGGCGGCTGGCCACAGTGACAGTCCAGCGACTGTCGACCAGGTCGTCGACGAGCAGCACGGGCTTGCCTGCAGGCACCTGGACGTCGCCGAGCGCGAAGCGATCCCAGACGGACGCCAGGCGGTACGCGCTGTTGCCGCCGGGCTCGCCGACCGGGCCTCCATTGACGGGCGTGAGGGTGCCCAGGTGCGTGAGGCGGCCGACGTCGGCCAATGCCACAGCGACGGATTCAACGAGCAGCGGATGTCGGCGCGACGGCATTGCGACAACCGCGGCCGGGCGCTCCTCCCAGGGCCAGTCGGCAAGGACGCGCACGCAGGCGGCGATCATCGCCGGTGTGGCCGGGGCATCCGGAGTGCTGGGCGCGAAGATCTCGCGCAGCGGGCCGCCCCAGCCGAGGTCGGTGAGGCGGGCGAGGGCACGACCGGGGGCGAGGCGTTCGGCGACCGGAATGTTGCCGCGCACGGCGACACCGAGTTGGTCCATGCCGCTCGGCCACTGAGCGCGCGGCTCGATCTCGACGCCGACGCGGTCGAGGGAGCGCGAGGCGCGGGTGGCGGCATCCGTCTCGATATCGGTCGGGAACCAGGCGCCGGCGCAGTTGTCGCAGCGGCCGCAGGGTTGCGCGGTGTCGTCGTCGAGGGCGCGCTGGAGGAATTCCATGCGGCATCCGCTGGTGGTTTCGAAGTCGAGCATCGCCTGCTGCTCGGCCTCGCGCGCGGCGGCGACGCGTTCGTAGCGTTCGGAGTCGTAGGTCCAGGGCTGGCCTGTGGCGACCCATCCGCCGGATACGCGCCGTACCGAACCGTCGACGTCGAGCACCTTGAGCAGCAGCTCGAGCGGAGTGCGGCGGAGGTCGACTCGGGCCTCGAGGGCCTGCGTCGAGAGCGGGGCTCCAGAGTGATCGAGCGCCTCGATCACCGCGCGCGCCTTGTGCTCGACGGGCATGGATGCCGACGCGAAGTACTGCCAGATGTCCTG
>JAVECW010000108.1 GCA_030841285.1 Microbacteriaceae bacterium | reverse complement strand
TCTTGCTGTGCGACGACACCATCCAGACGCCACCACCGACGTTGCCGGTGTATGCCGTCGACTCGCCGGCCCATGTCATCGGGTTGGCTGCGGCGATCTGACCAGCCGGCGTCTTGAATGCCGAGTTGAACAGGTACTGGCCGTACCACGACGGACCATTGGCCATGAGCACCTTGCTGCCGTCGAAGCCCTGGCTGAAGAAGCCCTGCGTGCTCACCGACTTGTCGGCGATCAGAGTGTCGAGCAGCGTGGCCATCCGGGTGCACTTGGTGTCCTGCAGGTTGACCAGGAGCGATCCGTTATTCTGCAGCTGCTGGGCGGGGCACTGGCTCGACCAGAAATAGGATTCCTGCGAGTTCGTGTCACCGACAGCGCCGACAATGTAGCCGGGGTGCTCCTTCGCGACCTTCTCACCGATGGCCTGGTACTGCTCCCACGTGGTGGGAACCTGGTAGCCCCACTGGTCCATCAGGGTCTTGTTGTACCAGAGCACAACCTGTGCAATGTCGTTGCGCAGGCAGTAGGTGTGCCCGTTGAACTGGCACGCCGACAGCGACCCCTTGGCGAAGTTGTCGAGCGTCGTCTGCGGCACCAGACCGGAGTCGAGCGGGGCTGCGAACGGAACGGCGCTCGGGCTGGTGGGCGCGGATGCCCAGGTCACGTCCGTCGGAGAGGCGAACACGACATCCGGCCAACCCTTGCCGGTGCGGTCGAAGAGCTGCACCTTGGTCTGCAGGTAGGTGGAGCCGTCGGCGCTGCCGTCGTACGTGACGATGTTCATCTTCACGTTCGGGTTTGCCTTCTGGTACGCCTGAACGGCGGGGAGGCGGGTCGAATCGGCCCAGACGGTGATCTGGGACGACGCGTCCTGAGCCACCGGCTTGAAGGTGGCGCTCGAGCTCGTGCCGGTCGTGGTGGCGCTTGCGCAGCCGGAGAGTGCGGCGAGCACACCCACAGTGATCAGGGCGAGCGCCCCGGTCGCCGCGCGTCGGCGGCGAGGGAGTGGCGACTTCATTGTCTTGCCTTTCTTGGTGCTGTTGATCGTAATTAGAGAATCTTCGGGTTCAATGCGTGATGCGGTTCGTGATCCCTAGGCCGCCTCCTCGATGAACGTGCTGAGCACGGCGGGGTAGTCGAGGCCGGCGGGCAGGGCGATTCCGGGTGCGGTTGGCGCGTGCACGAGACCGTTCTCATCGACGTAGCGTTCGCGTGTAACCGTCGCGGAGGTGATGAGCGACTCGTAGTATGTGGTGTTCGAGATCGCCATGCAGAGGTGGTGGTTCGGGATGTCGGAGCCGTGCACCTCGGCGCGGAGCCGATAGGCATCCGCCAAGTGAGCCGTACGCATGGCGCCGGTGATGCCGCCACGCAGGGTGGTGCCGGCTCGCACGCCGAACGTCGCGGCGCCAGACGCAATGAAGTCCGCAGAGTTCATGTGCGCGCCATCCGACGTCTCCGCTACCAGCAGCGGAATGTCGACCGCGCGGGCAAGTCGGCCGTATGCGCCAATGCTGAACTCCCGCATCGGCTCCTCGTACCAGAGGTATTTCGCGTCACTGAGAACGCGCCCCAGATAGATGGAGTCGGGCAGGTCGAAACCGGCGGACCCGTCGTACATCAGTGGAACGGAATCCCCCACGTGCTCACGCAGCGCCACCGAGAGCTCGGCGTCGCGGCGAGCGTCGCCCCAGGCGTGCAGCTTGATGCCCTGGTAGCCGAGTGCCAGACACTGGTCGGCCACGTCCAGGAACTCTTCGATGGAGGCAAAGGTGGAGGTGGAGGCGTACGCAGGGATGGATGTGCGATAGCCGCCGAGAATCTGCCAGGTCGGCATTCCGTGCATCCGTCCCGCCATGTCCCACAAAGCGATGTCCACCAGTCCGAGCGTTGGAAGCGGCAGCTCGTGGATGCGGTCAAGCTCCCACATGCGATGCCACAGCCACTCGCGCTGCAGAGGATCCTGTCCCACGAGCTCGGGCCGGAACACCCGCTCGACGAGGTCGTCGAGCATCACGGCGGCCCCGGGACGCGAGAAGAATGCGATGCCTTCTGCGCCCTCGTCGGTTCCGATCCGCAGTACCGCTCCATCGCCGGCGGGAGCGCTCCCAGCCAGGCCTTCCCTCCACCGGAACGGCGGGTTTGCGGCGGGAACATGAACGCGGACGGACTCCACGTGGGTGATCTTCATGAGAGCTTTCTTGGTTCGATTCGGGTGCTGAAGATGGGGCCTAGAAGCCGCCGTAGACCTGGAGCTCGTAGATGCTGCCGCCACTCCCGCTCGAGTTGGTAATGGTCTGGCGCACATAACGGGCGTTGACGGGCTGTTGCGAGAACGAGTAGTTCGTCCGGTTGGTTGTCTTGCTTGCGGTGTGGTCGTCAAACATCGACCAGGTGACTCCGTCGGTCGAGTACTCGAGCAGGTACGAGTATCCGGAGGGCAGTTCGAATGTCGTGACCACGCTGTTGATGCTGGTCACAGCGCCGAGGTCCACCTGGATCCACGATGGGTCTGAGCGTCCGAGGGCCTGCGCCCAGCGGGTGGACAAGTTGCCGTCCACAGCCAGGTTCGGCGTGTTCGGGTCGGAGTAGGAGGAAACCGTGACCGTCTTGCCAAGGGCGAGATCGTTGTCGGCGGGCATGGTGACTTCGGTGGCGGGGCTCGCCGGCGATTCATTGAGCACCGCATCCCGGGCGACCACCGTGTAACTGTGGGCCGATCCGGGGGTGAGGCCGCTCAAGCGCACGCTCGTGCTCTCGGTAAGGGCCACCCGGGTGGTGCCGTCGTACACGGCGTATCCGGCGACGCCAACGTTGTCGGTGGATGCCGGCCAGCTGACGTTCACGAGACTGGGCAGGAGCACGTCCACCGTCGGCTTCGCCGGGGTCGACGGTGCCTGGGTGTCTGTGCTCGCCGCCGCCGGCTTGCCGTAGACCTGGAGCTCGTAGATGCTGCCGCCATTGCCGCTGGTGCCGGTGATCGTCAGCCGAACGAAGCGGCCGGTGACGGGTGCGGACGGCACCGAGTAGTTCGCTGCCGCAGTGGTGTTGGTCCCGGTGTGGTCCTCGACTGTCGTCCAGTGCAGCTCGTCAGTGGAGGTTTGCAGCAGATACTTGTAGCCGCTCGCTTTCTCGAAGGTAGTGATCGCGCCGGAGATGTCGTACGCCTTGCCGAGGTCGACCTGGATCCACGACGGGTCAGGCAAGCCGAGGCCCTGCGCCCAGCGGGTCGAAAGGTCGCCGTCAACCGCGTTCTTCGGGTAGTTCGTTTCCGAGTCCGACGATGCGGTCACCGGCTGGTTCAGGGCGAGGTCGGTTCCGGATGGCGTGGTCACCGTGAGAGCCGGACTCGTCGCCGACTCGTTTCCGGCCGCATCCCGTGCCGTCACCGTGAAGGTGTACGTGGTGTTGGCGGTCAGGCCGGTCACCCGCACGCTCGGGTCCTTGCTCGCGCTCACCAGCGTGCCGTTGGCGAACACCGAGTAGCCGGTGACGCCGACGTTGTCGGTGGCTGCGGGCCAGGAGAGGTCAGCCACGGTCGGGAAGCTCATCGCTGCCGCTGCGGGCTGGCCCGGAGCGGTCGGAGCGACAGCGTCGCTCGGACCCGGGGTCGGGTCAAGGTTCTGGTACGCCGGCTGAAGCCCCGCATTCTTCACGATGCTGGCCGGCAGCTGGTCGCAGCTCGCCACCGTGGTGTTGTTCGCGACGGTGTCATTGGTGCTGTTGGCCTGGGTGGAGTAGTTCGGGTTGGTCGTGTAGTTACTGTCCGCGACGTTGTTCATGCCGTGGTTCATCAGCAGCCACTGGTACGAGATGTTGCAGAAGGCGTTCTGGGTGACGTGCCAGTAGCGGCTGCCCTCGTCCTGGTAGATCGCACCGTACGCTGGCGTCGGGATGTTGGTGATGAGGTTGCCAGAGATCACGCTGTTCGGGCTGGCACTGAGCGTGTAGATCGCGCCACCGTCGGCCTGAAGCTTCATGATGTCGCTGATGACGTTGTCGGTCACGACGGTGTTCGTGCTCGGTGTTGGGGTGGTGTAGACCGGAACTCCGGAGTTGTCCGGGTAGTTGGTGTCACCGCCCTGATCGGTCAGCCCCCAACCCCAGCCCACCGAGATTCCGCTGTACGGCAGGTTGTAGACCTTGTTGTGTTCGATGGTCGTGTGGTCGGTGTAGGTCGCGAGGATGCCGACCGAGCCGGTGTAAATGTCCGCAACGTTGGTGACCACGTTGTTACTGACCAGCGTGTTCTTGGTCACGGAGCGCACGTCGGTGGGGTGGTGGTCGATCACGTCGGTTCCACCGATCTGGATCCCGGTGGCGGCGATGCTGGTGAAGACGTTGCCGACGATATTCGTACCCTGGCTGCCGGTGTTGAGATTCAAGCCGACTGCGCCAAGGTTCGTGAAGCGGTTGCCGCTGAACGACACGTTGTGGCCGTACGTCACGTTTACGGCACCGGGAGTCTTCTGCCAGTTCAGGCGGGTGGAGTCGAAGGTGGGGTTGTTGCCCACCATGCGGAAGCCGGCCTGGCCCTCAATCATGCCGTCCGAAGAGCTGGGAGCGAGCCACGTCGAGTACGAGAAGGTGATGCCCTGGAATGAGACGTTGCTCACCGGGTTGTCGATGGTGCCGTTCAGGTCGACCAGGTCCTGCACCTTGGGTACGGTGACGGTCGCGGTCGCAAGGTTCTGACCGGGCTTGGGCATGTAGTAGAGGTCACCAGTGGACTGGTCGAGGTACCACTCCCCCGGGGTGTCCAGGAGTTCGTAGGCATTCTCGATCCAGATGGGATTCTGGATCTCCTGGCCCGCGTGCAGGTTCGCGTTGTTCCAGCACGGCTGCTGAATGGTCATGGTGTTGCCGACGATCGAGTCGACCGGGCAGCGGTCGAGCATCCAGCCCCATCGGCTCACAACCTCGATGTTCTTCTGGTTTTTGTATGCGGCGAGGCTGGTGTCGGTGATGGTGTACCCGGTCGCGGTCTTGGAGAAGCCGGCGGGGTAGTTGCCACTGCGTGCGCGGGTCTCGAGCTCGCCATTGACGTAGAGCTGACGAGTGTCAAGGTTGCCGATGTTCGTCTTGTATATGCCGCGGGAAGCATCCGAGAGCGTCCAGCCTGTTACCGACTGGCCACCGCTGATCACCGGATGCGCACCCGGCGCGGCCTCGTAGGTCACCGTGTGCCCGTTCTGGCCAGAGTCCTGGCTGGTCAGCGTGAAGGTGCTGTCGACCGTGTATGTGCCGTCGGCGAGCACCACATTGATGTCGCGCGTGGCGTTCTGGCTGATCTTGCGTACGGCGTCACGTGCCGCCGTGAGCGAGCGGAACGGATGATTCTGGGTGCCGTTCTGCACGCCGGTCCCCGTGGGAGCGACGTACACCGAAATCGGCTTTTGGCCTGCTGAAGCGGTGGGCGCCGCGTTCGCAGCGGCTGGCGCGAGGAGCGCTGTCACCACGATCGCGACACCGACGACGATCGTCGCCGGCCGTGCAGAGGCAAAGTGGTATCGCAGGAAGTTCCGCATTGAAGTTCCGATCGGTCAGAGGATGGGACGCGGGATGGATCAGCCGCGCTTGGTAAGAGTGAAGATTCGGTCGCGGATCTTGCGCTCGAATTGGTGTTGGGTCGTGTCGATGTGTTCGGTCATGAGCCGGGTGGCCAGGTCGGTGTCGCCAGCAGCGATGGCATTGGCAATGGCAACATGCTGGCGGCCCGCGTCTTCCAGGGAGCCGGGCACGTCACCGTGAAAGAGCAGCACGTCGGTCTGCGCGGCGAAACGGCGGATGTTCACCACGGTCGACTGCAGGAAGACGTTGTTCGCGGCGATTCCGACGGCATCGTGGAATCGGGCATCGGCCGCGGCAAATGCCTCAGCCTGATTGTCGGCGCCAGCGGATGCAGACTCTTCGGCCGCCTCGCGGATGGCGCGCACATGGATCGGTGTGGCCATCGTCGCCGCTCGGCGCGCCGTGTCGGCCTCGATCAACCGGCGGTAATCGAGCAGCATCAGCACCTGCTCCATGTCGGTCGGCTGGAAGTGCGCGAGTTCCTCGTCTCCGAGGGAGCTGCTGGCCGACGCCACGAAGATGCCGGCGCCCTTGCGGACGCTCAGACGCCCGATGGCGGCGAGCACCTTGACCGCTTCGCGCGTGACATTGCGGGTGGCGTCAAGAATCTCCGCGAGACCCTGTTCTGTGGGAAGCCGATCACCCGGCTTCAGGTTTTCCTCCGCGATGTACTGCAAGAGGCGTTCCGCAACCAGCTCGTAGCCAGGACGGTATCGCTCCTCAGCGGTCTCCGGCTCCCCGGTTTCCGCTCGCTTTGCGTTGATCGCCACCGCAGCCTCCATTGGTTGGATGAACAGGTTCGTTCGCGGATAAGTATTACACATTCTGAGATAGATGCAATCTATTCCTCGCAGACCGCGGATGAAGCCTGAACTTCCCGCTGAGTTGCGGGGAATATGGCATGCTCTGACGCCCGCTGCTTGAGCTCGCTCCAAATAGATCTGGTTCTTGCTATCGTCATTCCACCGCCATGTCACAGACCAAAGGAGGGCCGTGGCCACCGAATCGTCCGATTTCCGCACCCCGATGCGAAGCCCGAGTCGGCGCGTGGTGCACGACGGTCCGTTCGGTCTCGGCTGCGCACCCCTCGGCAACCTCTTCCAGGCAATCGACGATGAGGACGCATCCGCGCTCCTCGAGGCGGCGTGGGATGCCGGCATCCGCTGGTTCGACACCGCTCCGCACTACGGCCTGGGGCTCTCCGAGCGCCGGTTGGGCGCATTCCTGCGCACCAAGCCGCGGCAGGAGTACACCATCAGCACCAAAGTCGGCCGCCTCCTCGTGCCCAATGCGGCCGGCGCCGCGGAGCGCGACCCTGAAGGATTCGATGTGCCTGCCGACCAGCGGAGGGTGTGGGACTTCTCCGGTGACGGAGTGCGCGCCTCCCTCGATGCGAGCCTGGAACGGCTCGGGCTCGACTCGATCGACGTGGCGCTCATCCACGACCCGACCGAGCAGGCGGAGACCGCAATCGCCGAAGCCGTTCCCGCCCTCGTGGAGCTTCGCGCTGCAGGAGCGATCGATGCGGTAGGCGTCGGCACTCGCGATACGGCGGTGCTCACTCGCTTCGTCACCGAAACTGAGATCGACACGCTCATGCTCGCCGGCCGGTACACGCTGCTCGACCAGTCGGCGCTCGGCACCCTCTTTCCCGCGTGCCTCGAGCGCAGCGTGTCCGTGCTCAACGCCGGCGTGTTCAACAGCGGAATACTGGCGTTGGTCGCGCCCCCGCTGGACGCACCCTTCGAATACTCGGCGGCGCCTGCGGAGGTCATCCGTCGTGCTCGTCAGATGGCGGATGTCTGCGCGACGTTCGGCACGACCTTGCCCGCCGCCGCCCTGGCATTCGCGCGATCACATCCCGTCGTCGAGGCGGTGGCCGTCGGAGCCGCCAACCACTCGCAGCTGCGCGAAAACCTCGCACTGGTGGATGCACCGCCGCCGCCGGAACTCTGGGACGAACTCGCGCGCCGCGGTTTTCTAGGCGTCGGATGCGAGTGATCGTTGGCACTCGCCCGAGAGTGCCAACGATCACTGCGAAGGAAAGTCGCTCATCCTTGGGCAGCTAGACCCGAAGCCTGTCCCGACCGCGTTTTCAGAATGCCCTCCCCGACAAACCGAATTGCAACCTCCTACTAAGAGAGAGTCACGGTCGACCGATCTATGACGGCAACTGGGCGGCCAGTTTTGAGCGTCTATTGCTGCACGAGCCGCAGGGGCAGGCCGAGGCTATTCGACAGCACGACCAGGGGGACCGCGACGGTCAGGCCAAGGCTCGTGGTTGCGCCCTGCACAAGTTGAAGTCCCCCGGCGGTCGGGATCGACTCCACGTGGATGGACCACGTGCCGTTCGACGAAACGGTGCTTGTTGCGTACACGGCGGCATCGCTTCGCAAGCTCACCGTGGCCGCAGGCGCACCCGTGCCGGAGAGATCCAGGGTCGCCGTCGCAGAAGCGGACCCAGGTACGGTCACGACCTGTGTAACCGATTGCTCCGGTAGCCCGGGTACCGCAGGTGCCGCGGTGGGCAACGGGAGAGAGAGGGGAGGAACGCTCAATCCGACCGTGGCTCCACCTTCCGGGGTGCTGACGGCCGCAGTGGCATCCGCCTGAGTGCCACTGCCCGGCGTGGAGGCTGCTCCGGGAAGTGGAGTCGTCGGGAGGGTGCCCGGCTTGCTCGACCCAGGTGGAGTGGCGTCAAGCGGGGCGGTGGCGGAAGCCTCATTTGACTGCAATGAGTGGCTCGCCGCATCCGGCGTCGCTGTTGTCATCGGTGGTAGCGAGGTACCGACCGCCAACCCGACAGAAAGTACGACGGCCGCCGCCAGCAAACCGACGGCAGAGCCGGTGAGCGCCGTGGCTCCGAGCCCTGCGGCGGTCGCTGAGCTGGGTGTTGCAAAGGAAGCGAGGATGCCGCCACCCCCACTACCGGCGATCAGCGGAATCAAGATCAGCGCAAGACGCGATCCCGCTTCGTCCATCTCTTCGCTAACGCTGCAACACTTGGCGCAGTCGGTGAGGTGATCGGCCACGCGGCTGCGCTCGCGAGCCGTCAGCCCGCCCCTGGCGTGTTCACCGAGGCGGTTGATCGTCCACCGGCATTCGCCCGACGCACCCTCGTCCGAGACATGAGCCTGCAGCCAGGCCTTCCGAAGGCCCTCGCGGGCACGATAAGAAAGGGCGGCGACCCCGTTCGCCGTGATCCCGAGAATCGGCGCGACTTCGTGCGGGTCCATACCCTCGACCTCGGTGTACCAGAGCACACTCTGCCACCGCTCGGGCAAAGCGCGAAAGGCTTGAACAGTCAGGCCGCGATCGAGCGCGGCAACGGCAGGATCGTCCGGGATCTCTGGATCCTCGAGCGAGGCGAGTTCTTCGACGTTAACCTCGCAGCGAGCCCGGCCCCACCGACGTGCGAGATTGCGAATGGTCGTGTACAGGTAAGGACGGAACGCATCCGTGGGCCCGCCACCGTCGCGAACGCGCTGGAAAATCCGAACATACGCTTCGGCGACCAGGTCATCCGCATCGGAAACCGAGGTGAAGCCGCGGGCGACACGCAGGCCGGAAGTCGCATGTCGTCGCCACAGTTCAGCGAATGCTTCGCTGTCGCCTGCGCGGGCAGAAGCCAGCAACGACTCGTCCGAACCGAGAGTGCCCGGATCATTGGCTGCCCGCATACCCACCCCCAGCGACTGACGACTTCAAAGGAGACCTGATCGCCCTGGACGCGGGTGAAGCTCGGGATTCGCGGTCAGACCGACGTTGCTTCGTAACCGCATGCTACAAGCTGCTCGATCGGCACCCGACCCCCACTAGAGGGGACCTTGCAGAGGTGCCACTCCGACGGTTCGTGGCAGGCGCGAAGCGCATGCTCGATGGTGCCGGTGAAAATGAAGGTGCTACGTTCTCGGAAGGGCATTGCCAAGTTGGGGGGGCCGATGACACATCCTTCCGATTCGGTAACCGTGGAGGTAGCCGAGCCTCGGCCACGCAGGCGACGCGGGCCACGCAGGCAACGCGGGGCGATGGTGTTCATCCGCGACATCCTCGTGATCTTCGCCGTCGCCGTGCTGGTCTCGTTTCTCATCAAGTCATTCGTCGTGCGCTCGTTCTACATCCCCTCCCCCTCGATGGTGAATACGCTCCAGGTCAACGACCGCATCATCGTCAACGAGCTGGAGCCCAGCTTGATGCCCATCCAGCATGGCGACATCGTCGTGTTCAAAGATCCCGGCGGCTGGCTCCCAAACCTTCCCCAGCCTCCTCAGAATCCGGTTGCCGGCGCAATCGACTCGGCACTCACGTTCATCGGACTCTCCGCTGCCGATAGCGACGATCATCTCGTCAAACGGACGATCGGGTTGCCCGGAGACCAGGTCGCGTGCTGCAACGCGCTCGGGCAACTGACGGTCAACGGCGTACCCCTCAAGGAGCCGTACATCACGCTCCAGCCGGGCGAGCAGAATGCGGCATCCGTGTACTTCTCCGTCACGGTTCCCAAGGGGATGCTGTGGGTCATGGGTGACAACCGCTGGAATTCGCAGGACTCCAGTCGCAATCAGGATCTTCCCGGCAAGGGATTCGTGCCAGAGAGCGACGTTGTGGGGAGAGCTTTCGTGGTCAGCTGGCCAGCCAATCACTGGACCGGGCTCGACAACTATCCTGAGGTGTTCCGGGGCGTCGAGGACGCGCGATCGGGCTAGGCGCGGTCGGCGTTCAGATGCTGCGGTGGTTCCGCACCGCCTCTTCGAGCGCCTCGAGCCGGGGCGCGAGTGCGGCGTCGACGGCGAGCGGATCCGATACGTTCAGCTCCTGCATGCGGCGACGGCTGAGGAGGGCGGTGTTGATCTCGTGCTCTCCGGCTTCCAGCGCGGTCAGGATGTCCGCCACGACCTCGTCGACAGGCCGCCGGCCGAATCCGAGGTCTTCGCCTGCGGTCGAGCTCTCCATCATGGGTGTGGCGGTGGCGCCCGGATATGCGGTCGCGACATGCACACCGCTCCCGTGTAATTCACGTCGCAGGGCTTCACCGAAATGCGCAACGCCCGACTTGGTGGCGGCATAGACCGTGTAGAAGGGCATACCGACGAGTGCGATCCCGCTGGAGACGTTCAGGATGACGCTTCCCCTCTCGGTCGCAGTCGCGCGAAGAGATGGCAGCATGGCGCGGGTCAGGAGGATCGGTGCGGTCAGGTTGAGGTCGATCATTGCGTGGACATCGCTCTCGGGTATCGCGTCGAGTCGGCCGGCTCGAACGTTTCCCGCGTTGTTGACGAGAAGGTCGATCGGCCCACGTTCGCTCGCAACAGCGGTGATGCGGTCCGCTGCGTCGGGAGCGGTCACGTCCAAGGCCAGTGTTTCTGCGGTGCCGCCGACTCGTGCGACGAGCTCCGCCGTCTCGGCAAGAGTGTCGGTGTGGCGGCCGACGAGGAGGAGGCTGCCGCCGCGGCGGCCGAACTCGATCGCAAGCGCACGCCCGATTCCGCTTCCAGCCCCCGTGATCACGCCCCTACGGTTACCAAGGTCCATGCAGCCATCTCCGTTCTCGATCGATTGCGAACCCGCCCCAGTGCCTGACGACACGGCAAAGATGAGTCAGTGGTCCGTCTTGTATCGAACGCAATTGCCTCTGCCGCATTCCATGACAGCGTCCTCAGTCGGCGATCGGGTACTCCACAAACGCGATGCGCGTGCCGTCGGGCGACCAACTCGGCACGTTCATCGTTCCTTGCCCGCCGAAGAATGCGGCGAGATCGCGGTGGGTGCCGTCCGCTTCGAGAAGCCGGATGACGACATCCTTGTCCGCGGGGTGGCCCAGCGTTCCGGGAGGGAAGCTGATGTACGCGATGGTGTCGTCGATCGGCGACGGGTGCGGGAACCAGTTGACCCGTTCGTCGTCGGTGAGCTGCTCGACAATCGCGCCGTCCCGCGAGACCCGAAACAACTGTGCGTGTCCGGGAACGCCCTTGGCCGCCCGCTCCGAGTTGAAGTAGATCCAGGCACCGTCCTGGCTGAACTCCGAGCCGTCGTCAGCGAATTCGTCATCGGTGATCTGGATGTCTCCACCGCCTGCAGTGGGGATCGTGTACACGTTCGTCGTGTTGGTGCCGTCATCGTTACTGCGCAGACCGATGTAGGCGAGGGTGAGACCGTCTGGCGAGAGGCCGTGGAGGTAGTGGCGGAACGACGGCCCGTGGTCATTCGTGACCCGGCGCTGCTCGCTTCCGTCGGCGGCGACTGCGTAGAGATGCCCGTCGTCTGATGAGACGTAGATGGTCTTGCCGTCGGGGCTGACGACGTGGTCATTGTTGATCGCAGGCACGTCGCCCAGGTTGATCTGCTCAGGGTCGCCACCACTGGTGCCGATGCGAAAGAGGTGGCCGTCTCCGTTGAAGATCAGCCACTTGTCGTCGGTAGTCCAGTTAGGAGCCTCGAACAGAAGCGTGTCCGACGAGAACACGACCTGCTGTTCGCCTGTCTTCACCGTGAGGACGATGAGGTTGGCGCTCTGGTTGGGGGCGAAAGTCCTGGGCATGCGGCGACTCCTCTTGCTACGTTGCGATGGCTCCGCACGAGTCTATGGCTCCTACGCGTCGAGGTCGGTGCTCGCGCTCAGTCCCCTCCACGCGTCGATTTCGGCACGTTGTCCGTCGAGCACGCCGCCGATGGCGGCAAGCGCGTCCGTTCCAAGGAGCAGAAGTTCCGGCGCATCCGGAGAGGTGACAACCGTGATGATCGCCTGCGCGGCCTTGGCGGGGTCGCCCGGCTGAGTCCCGTGCGCGGTGTCGTGCTCTTTACGCCGCTTGCCGGCCGTTTCTGCGTAGTCGGCGATGGCCTCTGCGGATTGCGTCAGCGACCGACCAGCGAAATCGGTTCGGAACCCTCCGGGCTCGACGCTCATCGCGGTGATTCCGAGCGGCTGGAGTTCCTTGCGGAGGGAGCCGGTGATCCCCTCGAGCGCCGCCTTCGTCGCGGAGTAGTAGCCAGAACCGGGCGGTGAAATGCGCGCGCCGATCGAGGAGACGTTGACGATCGTGCCCGAACGGCGGGCGCGCATCCCGGGCAGTACGGCCTTGATGAGCGCGACCGGGCCGAAGACGTTAGTCGCGAACAGCTTCTGCACGTCCTCGCCGTCGCCTTCCTCGATGGCGGCTCGGTAGCCGTAGCCGGCGTTATTGACGAGCACGTCAACTGCGCCGAACCGTGCCTCGGCGTGCTGGACCGCCGACGCCACTTGATCGCTGTCGGTGACGTCGAGTACGAGCGGAAGGGCAGTCCCCGGATGCGAATCGGCAAGATCAGCGATGCTTCCGAGCGAGCGCGCGGTGATCACAGCGTTGTCGCCGCGGTCCAGCACGGCGGCCGCGAGCGCGCGGCCGAGTCCGGTGGAGCATCCGGTTATGAACCAAGTGGTCATGTCGTTCGGTTCCTTCCTGCAGGGTACTGAACAGTTTGCATCAGCGAGCTGAGTGGGTGAGGAGCGGTGGTTC
>JAVECW010000072.1 GCA_030841285.1 Microbacteriaceae bacterium | reverse complement strand
CGTACCTCTTCGTGAAGACGGTGACGGGAAGACTTCCGATCGGCTGGATGATCACGCTTACGGCGCTCGTCATCGCCTTTACTGCGGGCGCATCCACCGAGCTCGTCGTCACTCAGGTGGTCTTCGGAGTGCTCGCAATCGCGGTCGCTCTGCTGTTCGCGACGAAGGCCCTCCGGGCGCGAGTTCTGCGCTCCACGCTGTGGCTGGGGATCGGCGCTGCCGCGGGCGGAGTTCTGTCGTTGCCGGTGGTGATCGCGGCCTTGGTCGCCGGTGTACCTTCGGCCCCGGGAAACCCGCCGGCCTTGTACGCCTCCGACCTGACCAACACGATAGCGCCGACGCAACTAGTACGTTGGGGTGAGAGTTTCTTCTCATCACTCCCTCCCACGTGGCTCGGCAACGACGCGGAGAACACCGCCTTCCTCGGCATCCCCCTGCTGCTTTTCCTCGCGGTTCTCTCCCACCGCACCCGCGGTCGCCTCGCCCTCGGAGTGGCGACTTTTGGGGCGCTCGCCTTCATCGCCAGCTTGGGGCCGCTTCTGACCATCGCCGGCAAGCAGACCATTCCGCTGCCGTGGGCGATCACCGCCTTCATCCCCGGGCTTGATCATGCACTCCCAGGCCGATTCTCCACGTTCGTCTTCGTCGCGATCCTGCTCCTGGTCGCCTACGCCTGGTCGCAGGTCCGTTTGCCCAGGGTCGTTACGGCGATCGCAGTCGCTTGCACCGTTGTGCTCATGGTCCCCAACACCGCTGCAATGCTCTTCCCCACGGTCGCGAAAGACCCCGCGTTCGTGACGAGCGGACGGCTCGCAAGGACGATCCGACCGGGGGACAATGTTCTGGTTCTCCCTGCCGGACAATGGGGCCCCGGGATGCGGTGGGAGACCGAACTCAACTTCGACTTCGACATGCCCACCGGCAACGGTGGTGGCGCCATCCGCCCGAAGGCTCTCGACGACCCGGTTGGCATGGCACTCTGGGTGCAGAACCTCGACTTCGACTATGCCGCGGAACTGCCTGCGTGGCTCAAGCGGAACAAGGTTGACCTCATCATCGTGCCGACCGATCAGCCGGCTTGGAATACCGTGATCGAGAAGACCCTGGGTCGCTCCGTCAAGCAGACGGGCGGGGTGTGGGTGTACCGCCCAAATGCCGACGGCGACTGGACACCAGTTCGCTGAGGTAATTGCCATATCCGCTCTTGGCGAGCGGGGACGCGAGGGCGGCGAGCTGATCGTCGTCGATCCAGCCGGCGCGCCAGGCTACCTCCTCGATGCACCCGATCTTGAAGCCTTGCCTATCCTCGATCACCTTGACATAGTCGCTTGCCTGCATCATGGACTCGAAGGTCCCCGTGTCGAGCCAGGCCGTTCCGCGGTCAAGAATCTCGACGCGAAGGGATCCGCGATTGAGGTAAATCTCGTTCACTGAGGAGATCTCCAGCTCGCCTCGGGCGCTCGGGATAATCGACCGAGCGATGTCGATTACATTGTTGTCATAGAAGTAGAGCCCTGGGACCGCGTAGTCGCTCTTTGGGACCTCCGGCTTCTCCTCGATCGAGATGGCCTTGCCGTTCTCATCGAATTCGACGACGCCGTAGGCGTTTGGTGTTGCCACGTGATACGCGAAGATAAGTGCACCGTCGAGGTTCGCATGGCCGGCGAGGGACGTGCCGAGTCCGGCGCCGTGAAAGATGTTGTCGCCCAAGACCAGCGCCACCGAATCGTCGCCGACGAAGTCGGCACCGATGACGAACGCCTGCGCGAGGCCTTCCGGCGATTGCTGCACCGCGTACTCAATCTCCACACCGAGCTGACTGCCGTCCCCGAGCAGCGCCCGAAACTGGGCGTTGTGTTCCGGTGTCGTGATCACGAGGATCTCCCGAATACCTGCCATCATCAGCGTGGACAGCGGGTAATAGATCATCGGCTTGTCGTAGATGGGCATCAATTGCTTCGAGATGCCTTTGGTGATGGGCCACAGACGCGTCCCCGATCCACCCGCGAGAACGATGCCCTTCACCGCACACCGCCGTTCAAACTCGCGTAGAAACCGCGGCAGTCGTCCCACTTCGGCAACAGTCCGGCATCCGCCGCCGCCCGTAGGCCCGGCGCAGCCGTGTCTTTGGGCGAGAGCAACAGCTCTGCGGCGGGGAGGCCGAACTCGAGTCCCAGCTCAGGGTCGAGCGGATCGATGTCGTGCTCACGACCCGGCGAATAGACGTCGCTCACCAGGTAGCTGAGCACCGTGTCGTCCGTGAGCGACACGACCGCGTGGCCGAGGCCCTCCGCTACATAGACCGCGCGGCGGTCGACAGTGTCGAGGAGGACGGAATCCCAGTGGCCAAACGTCGGCGAGCCGACGCGGATGTCGATCACGAAGTCGATCGCCGACCCTGCGGCGACGGTGACGTACTTCGCCTGACCGCGCGGAACATCGGCGAAATGTACACCTCGCACCGCGCCACGCCGAGAGACCGAGAGGTTTCCCTGTCGTAGGTCGAGCGAGTGCCCTACCGTCTCCTCGAGCCGGTCGAACCGGTACCATTCGAGGAACTCGCCGCGGTCGTCGCGGTGCACCACCGGCGTCACTTCGTAGGCATCCGGGATCTCGAGTTCGCGAATCTGCACATCCGGAGTGTACCAACGGCGGGTTTCTGCCGAGGAAGCCTTGTCCCGACACGGCACCGGTCCGCCGCTGCCAGTACGATTGGCGATACCCCGCGCCCAGAAAGGCCGATCGCGTCCATGAAGATTCTTGTCACCGGCGGCGCCGGTTTCATCGGCTCCAACTTTGTTCGTCGCACGCTGCAGGATGCATACCCTGGCCTCGAAGGCGCCGAGGTCGTCGTGCTCGATGCGCTCACATACTCGGGCAACCTGGAGAATCTGGCCCCCGTGGCCGACTCGCCGCGCTACAGCTTCGTCAAGGGCGACATCCGCGACGGTGCGCTCCTCGATGAACTGTTCCCCTCGCTCGACGCCGTCGTGCACTTCGCTGCGGAGTCACACGTCGACCGCTCTGTGCGCGACGCGTCCATCTTCGTCGAGACCAACGTGCTCGGAACGCAACAGCTTCTGGATGCCGCGCTGCGCAACGACCTCAAGCGCTTCGTGCATGTCTCAACCGACGAGGTCTACGGCTCGATCGCCGAGGGCTCGTGGGCGGAGGACCGCCCCCTCGAACCGAATTCGCCATACTCCGCGAGCAAGGCCGGTAGCGACCTGCTCGCCCGCAGCTACTTCCGCACGCATGGCCTCAACCTGTCGATCACACGGTGCTCGAACAACTATGGCCCGTACCACTTCCCGGAGAAGGTCATTCCGCTCTTCGTGACCAACCTGATCGACGACAAGCATGTGCCGTTGTATGGCGAGGGCAACAACATCCGCGACTGGCTGCACGTCGACGACCACACGCGCGGGATCGCGATGGTCCTCGTGGGCGGCCGGGCCGGCGAGATCTACAACATCGGTGGCGGCACCGAGCTCACCAACAAGGAGCTCACGCAGCTTCTTCTGGAGGCGACGGGCAAGGACTGGTCATACGTCGACCGCGTCGCCGACCGCCTGGGCCACGACCTGCGCTATTCGGTTGACATCTCCAAGATCGAGGCCGAGCTCGGCTACCGTCCGCTCGTTCCCTTCGAGCAGGGACTCGCCGACGTCGTGCAGTGGTACCGGGACAATCGCGCCTGGTGGGAGCCGCTCAAGGCTCGCGCCGCACTGGTATAGCGCCGCTCTGCCTGGTTTCCGCTCGATAAGAAACCTCTCACCTGTCTCTCCTTATCGGCTCATCATCCGTCGCCAGACTGGTGAAACCGGCCCGAGACTCGGGTCAGCGAGAAAGCGAGCCATAACCCAATGAAGACATCCACCAAAATGATCGTGACCGGAGCCGCGAGCCTTCTTGGCGTTGCGCTCGCTACCGGCGGCGCATACGCGGCGACGAGTTCCTTCAATGTCGGGGACGTCGCTGGCCAGGTGCTCCCCGTGAGCGGCGTCGGCACGGCTTCGACAGGCGCCACGGCCAACGGTCTTGGCACGGGTGTGGCGACCGGCACCTCGGCCACTGCGACTGCCAGCCCGACGCCGAGTGCCTCCGTCGACTCCTCGACCAGCGTCTCCTCGACGAGCACCGCCGCTCCTGTCGCGCCGAGCGCGTCGGGCAGCACCTCCGCAAGCGGTAGCACCTCAAGCGGCACCACCGTCGGAGGCGCCACCTCCAGCCTCACCAGCGGCTTGAGCGGGCTGACCAGCGGCAGCACGAGCGCAAGCGCAGGCGCCTCTGCGACCGGCCAGGTCCAGACCGTCGCCCCCAGTGCAGCCATCACGCTCGGTGGCCAGGTTGGCGTTGGCGTCACGCTGCCGCCGCTGACGAGCGTCCTTCCGTAACACCCCAAGACTCTGTCGACAGATCGTGTCGGCAGATACCGGCCGGGGAGTGCATGTCGGGTCATGCACTCCCCGGCCCATTCATTTAAGGCGGTACCCCATCCCGCGCACGGTTTCGATGCGATCCGCTCCGATCTTGGCGCGCAGGTAACGCACGTAGACCTCGACGACGTTGGACCCCGGGTCGAAGTCCAGCCCCCAGACGCGGCTGAGCAGCTGTTCACGACTCAGCACCTGGTCGGGATGACTGATGAATTCCTCGGCGAGCGCGAACTCTCGCGCGGAGAGGTCGACCTGCCGACCGTCGACGCTGACCCTGCGGGTCTTGAGGTCGAGCTCAAGGTCACGGGCGATGAGTGAGCCCGTGCTCTCGGACTGTGCATCCTTCAGGCGAAGCCGGATGCGCGCGAGCAACTCGTCGAACCGGAACGGCTTGACCATGTAGTCGTTCGCACCGATCTCGAGGCCCTTGACGACATCGCGCGCCGAGTCGCGGGCGGTCAGCACGATGACGGCGATCGAGTTCCCCTCGCGGCGCACCGCCTCGAGAAGCGAGAAGCCGTCGAGTCCTGGCAGGCCGACGTCGAGCACCATCAGGTCGTACTGGCCAGAACGGGCTTCGTCCAGGGCGGCCACGCCGTCCGCGACGATCGACACAGAGAACCCGGCTGCCCGCAGTCCCTTCTCCACGAAGGCGGAGATCCGCTGCTCGTCTTCGGCAACCAGTATTCTCACGCGCTCTCTTCCTCTCGTTCGGCCGCCTCGGCCGCCTGGCTCTCCAGGCGGCCGATCGGAATACGGATCGTGAACGTGGATCCGGTTTCCGGTGTGCTCACGAGGTCGACGTCCCCGCCGTGCGCCTGCGCGATCGCGGTCACGATCGAGAGCCCGAGCCCCGACCCGTCCGCTCGGCGGCTCGATTCGAGTCGTCCGAAGCGTTCGAAGATCCGCGCCTGGTCCTCCAGGGGTATTCCCGGTCCGCCATCCTGCACCCAGATCTGCAGCATGTCTCCTGTCCGCGCGGGCGAAAGGTCACTTCCGATCGCGATCGGCAGGCCGGCAGCCGAGTACTTGACGGCATTCTCGGCAAGCTGGAGCCACGCCTGGGTGATCCGCCTGGCGTCGATTCGGACCGTTCCCACCGCGGCGCGGTCGATCATCCATTCACGCTCGGGTGCCAGCGCCGAAGCCTTCACGCGCACGGACTCGGTGAGCAGGCCGAGGTCGACCTCGTTCATCGTCACGAAGTCGGGCGCCCTCGATTCGGCCAGGAGCGAGATTTCGGAGACCAGATCGCTCATCCGGTCGAGTTCGTCGATCGCGAGCGCGCGGGTGCCTTCGACGTCGTCCGGTCGGCCCGCGTCGAGAAGCTCCAGGTGACCGCGAACAATCGTGATCGGCGTCTTGAGTTCGTGACCGACGTCGTCGAGAAGCCGGCGCTGGCTTGTGGATGACTCCTCCAGGCGATCGAACATCTGGTTGATCGTCGAGGTCAGGTCGGAGATGTCGTCCCTCCCGACCACGGGGATCCGCTCGGACAGGTCGGCTATCGAGTTCCGGGATGCGGCCTCCCGCAGCAGGCGGATCGGACGCAGGAGCCGGCCTGCAACGAACCAGCCGACCAGTCCGACCACCACGAGGGCCGCGAGCGCGACGGCGATGTAGCTCTGGAACGAGTCGACAACGGCGCCGAGCTCCGAGTCGAGGTTGTAGGCGGCAACGTAGAGCCCCCTGCTCGTGTCGCCGTTCACCGCCACGGGCACGATGATGTAGCGGATGGCCCCGAGTGGTCGCACGGCGGTCCCCATCACGACGTTCGTGGGGCTTGCCTCGGCGACGAGACGGCGCACGAGCGCGGCATCCGAATCGATCCTGAATGGAAGGCTCGCGGCCGGCACGAGCGCTGACTTGCCGTTGATGATCCCGAGCACACTCTCTTGGGAATCTGGGATCATCTGCTGCATCGCCGCCCTGAGCAAGGCATCGACGGTGGCCGGAGGAGTGCCGGCGCTTCCTCGCGCCGCGATCACGCGCAGTTCGGGGACAGCCCGCAGCAGGTTCTGGTCGACGGCCGCGAGAACCCGCTCCCGCTGGACGAGGTAGGAGACAATGCCAGACGCAGCCAGCCCCAGCGCGGTGACGATGAGGATCGACGCGAGGATCCGCGTACGCACAGAGAGCGTTGGCCGCTTTGATCGTGACTTGGCGCCGCGCCGATTCGGCGCTCTCGATGCGCTACGTCGTCGAGCTTCCCTTGTGCCGGCCACCGACCTATTATGTGCGACCCCATACAGGGGGCACTAATTCCTGATGAGAGCATTCTCATTTGAGCGCCCCTCGAGGCTCCCGACCCCCTCGGCCGAAGGGGTCGGGCTACATTAAGAGGCGCACCTACTCCGAGACCACCTCAGGCAGGAACCATGAAATATCTGATCACCGGCGCATCCGGCATGCTCGGCCACGACCTGCGAGCCGCTCTCGCCGACCGCGACGTTACGGCCCTCGCACGCACCGAGCTGGATGTCACCGACCTGGCGGCCGTGCGCGAAGCCGCCGCTGGCCGGGGCGTGATCATCAACGCGGCCGCGTACACGAAGGTCGACGACGCGGAGGCCAACGAGGACGCGGCGCATGCGGTCAACGCGATCGGGGCGCGGAACCTCGCAATTGCTGCCGCCGAAAACGGCGCCCGTCTCGTCCAGGTCTCGACGGACTACGTCTTCAACGGCAGCGCAACCGAGCCATACGCCGAAGGCGAGCCGCTCAACCCCATTTCCGCATACGGGCGCACCAAGGCCGACGGCGAGCGCTTCGCACTCGCGGAGCATCCGGATGGCACGTTCATCGTTCGAGGGGCATGGCTCTATGGCGCGCACGGCCCGAACTTCGCCAAGACGATGCTCAAACTGGCTGCCTCGCACGACACCGTGAGCGTCGTCGACGACCAGCGTGGGC
>JAVECW010000059.1 GCA_030841285.1 Microbacteriaceae bacterium | reverse complement strand
GAGTGGGCGAGAACCTTCGCGGTCAACGTCAACGGGACCTTCAACACCTGCCGCGCATTCGCGCCCGGTATGGCCGAACGCGGCTGGGGCCGCATCGTCAACTTCGCGAGCATGGCGGGTAAGGACGGCAACCCGAACATGTCGGCGTATTCGGCGACCAAGGCCGCCGTCATCGCGCTGACCAAGTCGCTTGGCAAGGAACTCGCGACGACGGGCGTGCTCGTCAATGCCATCGCGCCAGCCGTCTTTGACACCCCGATGAACGCGAGCACCTCTCCCGATGTCCTCGCGCACATCACGAGCCTGATCCCGATGAAACGGGTCGGCCGGCCGGACGAGGTCGCCGAACTCGTGGCGTGGCTCACCTCGGACAAGCTCAGTTTTTCGACGGGTGCCGTCTACGACATCAGCGGCGGTCGGGCAACGTACTAGCCGGCTCGCGTGGTCGTCGCCACGCTCGAAACAGTCATCCAATCCATCGAAAGGAAGGTGGGAGCATGTCGCCCATCGCAGTAGCGTCCATCGACGCTCGCACAGGAGAACCGGGCGAGGATGTCGCCTGGGAGACGTCTGCCGCGGAGATCGCCGCGCTCAGCGCGCAGGCGGTCGTGGCAACCAGGTGGCTGGTCGGTCAGGGCAGGGACGGCCGCGCGCGCCTCCTGAACGCGCTCGCCGATGGCCTCGAGAGCCGTCGCGACGAGATCGTCGCGATTGCCGACCGCGAGACCGCTCTCGGAGTGCCGCGGCTGACGGGGGAACTCGCGCGCACGGCATTCCAGCTGCGACTGATGGGAGAAGTGGCCCAGGAGGGCAGTTACCTGGATGTCTCGATCGAGCACGCGGGCGATACCCCGATCGGTCCGCGCCCCGACCTGCGCCGCATCAACGTGCCGCTCGGGCCCGTCGCTGTATTCGGCGCGAGCAATTTTCCTCTCGCTTTCAGCGCACCGGGTGGCGATACCGCGTCCGCGCTCGCGGCCGGTAGTGCCGTGATCGTCAAGGCTCACCCCTCGCACGCCGGCACCTCGGTGCTGGTCGACGAGATCTTCCAAGAGGTGCTCGCCGAGTTCGGGGCGCCCAAAGGTGTGTTCGCCCTGGTTTTCGGCTGGGAGGCCGGAACGAGCCTCGTGGCCGACCCCAACATCGCGGCCGTCGGGTTCACTGGGTCCCTTGCCGGGGGCCGCGCGCTCTTCAACACCGCTTCCGCTCGTGAGGTGCCGATCCCGTTCTACGGCGAACTCGGCAGCGTCAACCCACTCGTCGTGACGGATGCCGCCGCCGAGACGCGCGCACCGGAAATCGGCTCCGGCATTGCCGGATCGATGACCATGGGCACCGGCCAGTTCTGCACCAAGCCTGGGCTGTTTCTGGTTCCTGACACGGATGCCGGCAGCAAGGTCGTCGACACGATCGTCGAATCCCTGCAGGCCGTGGCTCCCGGGCACATGCTCAACGACGGAATCCGCGCCGCATACCTGGGTGCATCGTCCCAACTCACCAAGTTGGACGAAGTGACCGTGTTGTCGACAGGCGAGGGGAGCGACCGCACCGTGGCGCCGCTTCTCGTCGAGGTCCAGGCGTCGGCGCTGACGGGACAGAACAGCGACCTGCTGCTCGAGGAGCACTTCGGGCCGTTCGGTGTCGTCATCCGCTATGGCAGCCAGGACGAGCTCGCCCAGGCGCTCGCCGCCTTCCCGCCCGCACTCACCGGCACTGTCCACACTTCAGGCGCAGCGGACCCGCAGTTGGCGAATGTCGTGGGCGAGCTGGAGAAGCGCTCCGGCCGGATCGTCTTCAACGGCTACCCGACGGGTGTCGCGGTCTCCTGGACCATGCACCACGGCGGGCAATACCCGGCGGCGACGTCGGCGTCGACGTCGGTTGGCGCGAACGCCATCCGTCGCTGGGTGCGACCGGTGGTCTACCAGGAGGCGCCCGTGGAATTGCTCCCGCGCGAGCTTCGCGACGACCCCATGCCGGGCCTTGCCCGGCGCATCGACGGAACGCTACAGATCGGATAATGCCCATGCAACACGAACTCGCCGACAACATCCCGTCTGGCACCCTGCTGAAGGGGCGAACCGCCGGGGGCGGCATCCGCTGGTTCTACCAGAGTGCGGATGGCCTGCGCGCCCTCGACGAAACCACAAGCCTGGCGGGCCTGCTCGCGCTCAGCGCCGAGGAGCTCGAAGACCACCTCAACGCTCTGACCGTTGCCGTGGAGGCTCCGGTCGAGTTGCTCGCGCCCCTCGACGACCAAACGGAGGTGTGGGCGGCTGGCGTGACATACCAGGTGTCGAGGGAAGCCAGGATGGAGGAGAGCCACGAGGCGGATGTCTACGACCGCGTTTACGACGCGGTCCGGCCGGAGCTCTTCTTCAAGTCCGTCGGTTGGCGCGTTTCCGGCGATGGCGGTCCGATCGGCATCCGGAGTGACTCGACGCTCGATGTGCCAGAGCCCGAGGTGGCCATCGTGCTGAACTCGGCGGGCGTCGTTGTCGGCTACACGGTGTGCAATGACGTGAGCTCCCGCTCGATCGAGGGCGAGAACCCGTTGTACCTGCCGCAGGCGAAGATCTATCGCCACAGCTGCGCGGTTGGTCCGTGGATCCGTCTGGCGTACGCCGTCGGCAACGCCCAGGACCTCTCGATCAGCGCGGCCGTTTCCCGCGATGGCGACGTGGTCTGGACCGGGGAGACCTCCACCGCCAAGCTCAAGCGGAGCTTCGAGGAGCTGGCTGGATACCTGTTCAAGGCCGAGGCCTATCCGTGCGGAGCCGTGCTCTCGACCGGGACGAGCGCGGTGCCGGGCCTCGACTTCACCCTCCTCGAGAACGACGTCGTCAGCATCGAGGTCGGCGAGCTCGGTCGCCTGACCAACACCGTCGTCGGCGTCTGATCCCATATATGTCCGATCTCGCATATATACGGAGCGCATCGTGAGCATCCTGAGCGGCATCATCCCCGTCGCACCCACCGTCTTCACCGAGGACGAGGAGCTGGACCTCACCGGCCAGCGCCGGGTCGTGGACTACCTGGTCGATGGCAAGTCGGATGCCGTCTGCATCCTGGCCAACTATTCCGAGCAGTTCTCGCTGACGGATGACGAGCGCGAGCGTGTGCTCACCGCCACCCTGGAGCACGCGGCCGGCCG
>JAVECW010000054.1 GCA_030841285.1 Microbacteriaceae bacterium | reverse complement strand
TCATCCGCGGTCGGTGACCGCTCCGGTCACCGATCCTGAGCGCGAGCCGCGCAACCAGTTGCCGGCCAAACGTTGCCATTTGCCAGAGAACCCTCGTTCGACTCGCGCGAACACAGGTTCTCTGGCTAGCAGCACTCAGGTGAAACCGAAAGCACACGAAGCTCGGGAACTCAGTAGCGTTCCACCAGCTCCCCCGCAAGAGTTACGCCGCATGCATAAGGTCGAACCCAATCGAAGGAGAAAGAAGCCCTGGTCGCAATTGACCAGGGCTTCTTCAATAGGTGGGAGTGGCGTCAGCGCCACCTTCACCCGATGCGCTGCTGCGTTCCTTGGGGGTTAGGCCAGGCCGATCTGCTGGTAGAAAGTGAGGTTGTCCCAGAAGAGGAATTCTTCGTCCATGACACCGGACTGGTTCCAGAGGCCGACGGTGGCCATGTTGATGGCGTACGCCTTGCCGGTGGGGGCGATGAAGCCGCCCTTTCCGTCCGCCATCGGCCTCGTGAATGTGCCGCGCATCACTCCCGTCACCGCCGTGAGGTTGTCCTTTGCGACTCGGATCGGGTGCTCAAGGATACGGGTGTCCGGCGCCCATGAAAAGAGAGCCTGGAGGTCCGCGATGTGCTTGTCGATGCCGTCACTGAAGTGGCCGTCGGGCCAGTGGACCCGAATGTTGTTCGAATGACTCTCGCCCAACCGGTTCCACTCCTCGTGTGTGAAGACGTCGAAGTCAAGCTCGTCGAACTTGGTCAGGTGAACGCGCTCCTCGTTGGTTAGCCCTTTCGGGTAAGGCGGGTTCGGCACGACCGTCGTGGCCGGGTCGGGCAGCAGTGCGGGCGAGTCCGGCTGGGCGGCATTCGCGAATGTGAAATCCGTGCCGGAGGACACCGCGGTCAGCGCAAGCGTCCCGAGCGCGGCGGCGCCGCTGTATTTCAACATCGTACGGCGATCAATCATGGCAACTCCTAACGTGGTGGGTAACTATCAGCCCCCATCCTTACAGTATCTTTTTGATACCGCAAGCCTTTCGATACCGAAATCATTTTGGTAACCGGTATACGTGAGGTAACATAAAAGGGTGGCTGAGAATCGCGACGTAGTACAGGGGGCGGATGTCGCACCGTACGATGTTTTTTCACGGGTGTGTCCCTCTCGCCCCGTGCTCGAGCACGTGACCGGACGCTGGGGCAGCCTGGTGCTCGCCGCGCTGGAGGACGGCCCCATCCGATTCAACGACCTCCGTCGCCGAGTCGATGGCGTAAGCCAGAAAGTCCTGGCGCAGACGTTGCAGGCGCTGGAGCGCGACGGCTTCGTCTGCAGGAATCAGCGAACTGTCTTCCCGCTCTGGGTTGAGTACACGCTGACGCCGTCAGGAAAGGACGTGTCGGCGAAGCTGCTCGACCTGATCACGTACGTCGAGGCAAGCATGGATACGGTTCTGGCAGCCCGCCAACGGTACGACAGCCCAGCTCCCGCTGAGAACGGGGCCCGCGCGAGGGAATAGGCGAGGGAAGAAGCACAACTCACCGACCCTCCCGGCCTGATCTCTGGGGCGCTCGTACGGCGGATCCTTGATCCGTCGAAATTGAGTTGTGCGAGGCGATGTTGCTGCACGGCGATATCGGTCACTGGCGTTCGCAACGCGTTCATGACGACGCCGGACAGGAACCACCCTGCAATTGCTCCAAGCAATACACCCGCCGCGGCCAACATGAGCCGTTTGCGTAGCTCAGAAAGATGCTGCGCGAGCGACATCCGCCCATCATGTGACGCGCGTCGCCTGGAAAAACGCGCCACGGACTAGGGGTGTTCGGAGCGAGCCGGCGGTTCGGCCGAATCGATCGGGGCGGCGGCCGCGTCGAGCTTGGAACCGTCGTCGCTCTGGGGCTTCACTTCCGTCCTGAATATCTTGACGGACTGCGCGACGCTTTTCGACAACGCGGGCAACTTGGCGGCGCCGAAGAGAAGCAGAACAATTGCGAGAACGATGGCCAAGTGCCACCCGGTGAGATTTCCTAGCATCGTGAGCGATCCTTTCGGCGATCAATCATGGCAACTCCTAACGCGGTGGGTACTTTCAGTGCTCATCATTTCAGTATCTTTTTGAAACCGCAAACCTTTTTATACCAAAATCATTTTGTAACCGGTGTATGTGGGTTAGTGTAGGCGCGTGGCAGAGACGAAATGATCACGGACGCCGCTAACTCAATTGGAACCCCAACGAATTTGTGCCTGCTCTCCTAACGAGAGCATCGACATCCCGTGATCTCGGCACAATCTCCCAAGTTAAGGAGTTTGAGATGACAAGCAACACCGAACTAATGCAGCGAACCGACGACGCGTGGAACACGCGGGACTGGGACGCGTTCGATTCACTGCACGACCCCAACTGCACGGTTTTCTGGCCCGGCCGAGAAGGATCCCCGACCCACGGCGGCCATGATCACCGGGCGGAGGCTGAGGCGTTCTGTGCTGCCTTCCCGGACAATCACGTCAAGAACGAGCCCTACGACATTCTCTTCGGAGAAGGCGACTTCACCTGCTTCGTGACTCGCTTCACCGGTACCTTCACAGCACCGCTGCGGATGGCCGATGGCACTCAGATCGAGCCGACGGGTCAAGCGTTTGACCTCCTCTACTCGACGGCCGCCCACTGGAGAGACGGCCGGATCGTCGAGGAATACCTGTTCTACGACAACGGCGCCTTCCTGCAGCAAATCGGCCTGGCCTAGCGATACGTCGTCCGCCCCGATATGGGGTGGTGGATTGTCAAGTGGCAGGAGCAAGCGGCACGGCTTTGGCAGGCAATTCCGGCTGGATCACGATGCTGCGCACAGGAAGAGGTTCTGACGACTCTGCCTGATCCCTCACTAGACGCGCTACCCGAACATCAGCTCGCTCATCCAGACCCGTGACGGTGGTTGTCGCATGGACCGTAAGGTGACGGCCCAATCGTAGGATGGGCCCATGACTGACGCCCCCGTGCACGTCGCCGCGGTGATCTTCAACCCCATCAAAGTCGACCTTGCCGCACTTCGTGAGACGGTTACCGCGGAGGCGTCGGCCGCGGGGTGGGGCGAAACCGTGTGGTTTGAGACATCCATTGACGACGTCGGCCAGAAAGCGACGAAGCAGGCGCTTGATAAGAACGTCGACCTCATCATCGCCGCTGGCGGCGATGGCACGGTCCGTGCCGTTGCCGAAGCGATCCGCGGTTCTGGCGTCCCGCTGGCGCTTCTGCCATCGGGTACCGGCAACCTCCTGGCTCGCAACCTGAAGCTCACCCTGGATGACATGCCGGGATCGGTCACTGCAGCGTTCACCGGTGTGGACCGCGCGATCGACCTTGCGCTGATCGATATCGAGCGAGCAGACAAGTCCCGCGACCGACACGTGTTCGTCGTCATGGCCGGCATGGGCCTGGACGCGAAAATGATCAAAAATACTGACGACGATCTCAAGGAGAAGGCCGGCTGGATCGCCTACGTGGGCGCTATCGTCAAATCACTCCGCGATCCGAATGAACTCCACCTTCGTTTCCGACTCAACGACGGCGGGGCGAAGCGCGCAACCGTGCACACTCTCATCATCGGGAACTGTGGCTCGCTCCCGGGGAATGTCCTGCTGCTCCCTGACGCGGTCGTTGACGACGGCCTGTTCGATCTCATGCTGATGCGGCCAGGCGGTGCGCTCGGGTGGTTCCGAGTCTGGGGAAAAGTCGCCTGGCTGAACGGGGTGCTTCGCCGTACGAAAGTGGGCAAGTCTCTCGTCGGTGAGCAAAAGAGCGACGGCGACTTGCGCTACGAGACCGGCACAAAGTTCGTCGCCCGCCTTTCTCGGCCGGAAGAAATCGAGCTTGACGGAGACCACTTCGGCAAGGCGATTGCATTCAATACCTGGATCGAACCGGGAGCTCTCACCGTGCGGCTACCCAAGGACGCGGCGCAAACGAGCTAGGGCTGCCGATCATACTTCCTGGATCGCCTTTCGCGGACCACCGTGATGCCGATTGGGACGAGTGACAGGATGACGATACCGA
>JAVECW010000120.1 GCA_030841285.1 Microbacteriaceae bacterium | reverse complement strand
CGGGGATAACCCGGATGAGCGAGGCGTACAGTTCGCAGGTGGTGGTGTCAGCATGAGGAGAAGGTACACGTCGGTGTCCACCGGACTCGCGTCGGTCCTCGTGAATCTCGGTGCGGTGCTCGGCGTGCGCCCTGCGGTCAAGCGCAGGGCGGCAATCAGCACCATCATCGACAACGCACTTCCCGTGCACTCCAAGTGGTGGCGCGAACACGCCAAGGAGGAGGGCGAGCTGCTCTATGTCGCCCTCGGAGACAGCGCCGCCCAGGGGATCGGTGCCAGCTCTCCGCACCTCAGCTACGTCGGCGTGATCGCGGACGAGATCCGCCTTCTGACGGGACGCACGGTGCGCGTGGTGAACCTCAGCGTCTCGGGCGCGACGGTCGCAACCGCGGTTGCCGACCAGTTGCCCGCATTCCGCAAGCTACGGCCGGATTTTGTCACTGTCGCAATCGGAGCCAATGACATTGCGGCTTTCGACGCCGGCCGATTCGAGACAAGGATTCGCGAGCTCCTCGCCGCCCTGCCCCGGAACGCGGTCGTCGCCGACATGCCGTATTTCTTCCTGCCCTGGAACGAGAAGAAGGTCGCGGTCGCGAACCGGATCCTTCGCACCGTTGCCGCGGAGTTGGAGCTCACGGTCGTTCCTCTACACGAAACGATGAAGCACCAGGGCGTCCGGGGCGTGCTGACCCAGTTCGCGATCGACCTGTTCCACCCGAACGACCACGGCTATCGCGTGTGGGCGTCGGCCTTCCTGCCGACCGTCACCGCGTCGATCGTCGAGCGCTACCCCACCCCGCCCGTGACTCCCGTCACGGCGAGCTAACTGCCTGCGCCAACGCCCGGACTAGTCACTTCGGTCTGGAGCTTCGCCCCCGGAGCGAGGTGCGCGAGCACCCGGTCCCAGAGCGGAATGATCAGCAAGTGCCCTGCACCAGGCGACATTTCGATGCGAGAGTCGGGCAGGTGATCGTGGTACCAGGCGGCGTGCGCGTGGCCGGCCACGGCATCCGCGCCCCCGTAAAGCAGCAGCGTCTTCGCCGCAACGCGGTCCAGGTCGAAGCCCCAGTCGCGCACCGTGTAGCTCAGGATGTCGGCAGCAAGCCCTCGCGGACCCTGGAGAAAGGCGTCCCGCAGCATGAACGAGAGCCGGTCGCGGGCACCGAGGTACGCGAGCGCGCGCGCATCCACGTCGGTGGCACCAAGGAGCTCAAGCGAGACGGGCTCCTCGGGGTCGTCGGGCGGCAGCAGCGGACCGATGCGCCGGAGGAGAATATCGGTGAACTGTTCGATCGCGTCATCGGGCGCCAGCGCGCCGAGGCGCGCGGTGCTGGCGGCGAGCCCACGGTCGATCCACTGCACCTCGCCGTCGGGTGCCGGCGTCGCCAGTACGGCAACGCGATCCACGAGCCCGGGATGCCTCGCGGCGAGTGCGAGCGCAACTCGCCCGCCCGCAGACCAGCCGACGGCGCCAACTGCCGGGATGTCGCCACCCAGGTCCTGCGCGGTGACCGCAGCAGCGTGCAGGTACTCTGCCATGTCATCCGCCGCCTGGGCGATGCTCGGCCACTTTCCCGCGGGCAGAGGATCGGACGCTCCGTAGCCTGGCCGGTCGAACGCGAGGATGTGTACATCACGGCTCGCGGACGCGATCGGGTCGGGGTCGAACCTCGAGGACCCCGGCGCAGGATGGCAGAACACGATCACACGAGTCGCCTTGGGATTGCCCATGCCCGTGATGCCCAGGCTGCGGCCCGACAACAGCTCGTACTGGATGTTGGCCATGCGGCCATTGTGCTCCTGCATGCCGACATTCGGGGAATGAATTCGGGCCGCAGTTCGGGCGTTTACGGGGCAGTGTGCACAACGCGGGCGGCGCACCGCCCGATGACGGCGGCCGCCCATACAGTAGTGAGGGATCGAGGAGGCGTACGTGGCGAAGGCCCAGCTCAACTACCGCTGCACGGAGTGCGGTTGGACGACGGCGAAATGGGCCGGTCGGTGTGGCGAGTGCCAGGAATGGGGCACGGTCGTCGAGGCGGCGGCCGAGACCGGCATCCTGCGTTCACTCAAGCCCGTTCTGATCAGCGAGGCTCGGGCCGCGCGTTCGATCACGGAGATTTCGAGGGATGCCGTCAGCCATTGGCCGAGCGGCATCCACGAGTTCGATCGCGTCCTCGGCGGTGGCATTGTGCCTGGCGCCGCCATCCTGCTGAGCGGCGAGCCCGGTGTCGGCAAGTCGACCCTGCTGCTCGAAGTCGCCTCGAAGGCCGCGGCGGCCAAGTCGCGCGTGCTCTACGTGAGCGCGGAGGAGTCGGTGAGCCAGGTACGGCTGCGCGCCGAGCGCACCGGCGCGCTGCACGACAACCTGTTCCTCGCGGCCGAGACGGACCTCGCCACGATCGTCGGCCAGATCGACGCGATCGACCCGCAGCTCGTGATCGTCGACTCCGTGCAGACGGTTTCGAGCTCGGCCGGCGAAGGCCTGGCCGGCGGCCCCAGCCAGGTGCGTGAGGTCGCGGCCACGCTCATCCGCGTCGCCAAGGATCGCAACCTGCCCGTACTGCTCGTCGGGCACGTCACGAAGGACGGCTCGATCGCTGGGCCTCGACTGCTCGAACACCTGGTGGATGTCGTGTGCCAGTTCGAGGGCGACCGCCAGACTTCCCTGCGCTTCGTTCGCGCTCTCAAGAATCGCTTCGGACCCACCGATGAGGTGGGCTGCTTCGAGATGACCGGCGACGGCATCGCTGAGGTCAGCGACCCGAGCGGGCTATTCCTGAGCCGCGGCACCGAACCCATCTCCGGCACGTGCGTGACCGTGGCAATGGAGGGGCGCCGTCCGCTGCCGGTCGAGGTGCAGGCACTCGTGGTCGCGACGAGCGCGCCGAACCCGCGCCGCGTGACGAACGGCGTCGACTCGTCGCGCGTGGCCATGTTGCTCGCGGTGCTCGAGCGCCGCGCAGGGATCAAGCTGGGCGACAAGGATGTCTACGTCTCGACAGTGGGTGGCGTGCGCCTGACCGAGCCGGCTGCGGACCTCGCAATTGCGCTTGCGATCGCATCCGCCGCGAACGAGAAGGCGATTCCACACACACTCGCGGCGTTCGGCGAGATCAGCCTGGCCGGGGAGATCCGCCCGGTGACGAGCGGCAAGCAGCGGGTCGCGGAAGCCGGCCGACTCGGGTTCAGCACGCGCATCGATGCGAGTGCCGGCAGCATCCGCGAGGCGTTGCGC
>JAVECW010000022.1 GCA_030841285.1 Microbacteriaceae bacterium | reverse complement strand
GGTCTTCACCACCCGGCTGTCCGGCGGCAAGGGCGGCCGCAACGCCCTCGAGCACGAGCTGCGCCGCCTCGGCGTCAAGCAGAAGAACGGCAAGCCGAACCACCCCCAGACCCAGGGCAAGGTCGAGCGCTTCCAGCAGACCCTCAAGCAGTGGCTACGCGCCCAGCCCGACCAGCCCACCACGATCGCCGAGCTCCAAGCCCTGCTCGAGACCTTCGCCGTCATCTACAACACCCGACGCCCACACCGCTCCCTGCCCCACCGCGCCACCCCGGCCACCGTCTACACGACGCTGCCCAAGGCCAGCCCGACCGGCACCCGCGACACTGACACCCACTTCCGCGTCCGCACCGACAAGATCAGCAAAGCCGGCAGCGTCACCCTGCGCCTGACCGGACGACTGCGCCACATCGGCATCGGCCGCGACCACGCCGGCACCGAGGTCCTGCTCCTCGTCCAGGACCTCCACGTCCGCATTGTCAACGCCGCCACCGGCGAGCTCCTCCGCGACCTGATCATCGACCCACGCCGCGACTACCAGCCCACCGGACGACCACCCGGACCCACAAAAAAATAGACCGAACCGGCAACCCGCAGGTTCGACCTATTCCAATGTCCCGAGACATCACACAGTCGGGCTGACAGGATTTGAACCTGCGACCCCTTGACCCCCAGTCAAGTGCGCTACCAAGCTGCGCCACAGCCCGTTGTCGGTGAAGACAACTTGTCCATATTAGCGTGTCCGCGGGACGCGCACCGACGCTTAGACGACCCCGGAGGTGCCGAGCAGGGTACCGATCGCGTACGTCGCGCCCAGTGCGAGCGCGCCACCGATGACCACGCGGATCATCGCGCGCGGCCGCGAGCTGCCACCGATGTATGCCGCAAGCGCGCCGGTGCCGGCGAGGGCAACGAGCACGACAACAAACGTCAGCGGTACGCGCCATCCGTTCTGGATCACGAGGATTGCGATCAGGGGCAGGATTCCTCCGGTGAGGAATGCGACGGCCGATGCGAACGCGGCGTGCCACGGGCTGACCACATCGGTGCGATCGATGTTGAGCTCGGCGGCGAGGTGCGCGCCAAGCGCGTCATGCTCGGTCAGTTCGATCGCGACCTGCTTCGCGGTCTGCCGCGTGAGGCCCTTGGCCTGGTAGATACCGGCGAGCTCCTCGAGCTCCTGCTCCGGCATCTCGGCCAGTTCGCGGATCTCCTTCTCGATCATCGCGTGCTCGCTGTCGCGCTGGCTGCTCACTGAGACGTACTCGCCGAGCGCCATCGAGACCGCGCCACCGACGAGGGCCGCGAGGCCGGCGGTGAGGATGGCGGCGAAGCTGGCTGTAGCACCGGCGACACCGACCACAATCGCGGCGACGGACACAATTCCGTCATTCGCACCGAGTACTCCGGCGCGCAGCCAGTTGAGCTTTTGCGCCACCCCCTCGCGGTGCGGCTCCGCGGTGTGCGAACCGGGGAGGTCGTCTGCTGTTTCTTTTGAACTCATAAAAACAAGTGAAGCACTTCGGATTCGGTTTCGCATCGAAGGCAAGCCTAAGCAAACTCATAGCCTCGGGGCCCCCGAGCGGGTTCGCGACGCTAGTGCTGGCCGAGCCGCTTGCGAAGCCAGTCGATGCGTGCCTGCAGCTGGGTGACACTCGCCTGCGGCACGGCCGGGCCGCCGCACACCCGGCGCAGCTCGGCGTGCACAAGGCCGTGCGGCTCCCCCGAGTTCTTCGCGTAGAGACCGACCAGGCTGTTGAGCAGACTGCGCTGCTCCTTGAGCGTGCGGTAGAGCGCGGCGGGCGGATGCGCGGCGCCATCCGCATGGCTGGTTCCCTCGGGGCGGCCAGACGAGCGCCTGGCCTGCCTGGCCTGGCGCTGGCGCAGCAGCTCGTGCACCTGCTCGGGTTCGAGGAGGCCGGGGATGCCGATGAAGTCGTGCTCCTCGTCGCTCCCAGGCTCCGCGTACGCGCCGAACTCGGCGCCGTCGTACATCACCCGGTCGAAGTTGGCCTCCGAGGCGAGCGCCTCGAACGTGAAGAGCTCCCCCAGGGAATCCGACGCCTTGCCGTCCTGGTTGGCCTCGCCCATCATGGCGTCTTCCGGGTTGTAGAGGTCGCCCTCGCCCTCCTTCGAGACGCGGTCGAGGGCGTGGTCGCGTTCGAGCTCGAGCTGGCCGGCCAGGCTCATCAGCCCCGGCACGTTCGGCAGGAAGATCGACGCCGTCTCACCGCGCCGCCGCGCTCGCACGAAGCGGCCAACCGCCTGCGCGAAGAACAGCGGGGTGGATGCGCTCGTCGCGTACACCCCGACGGCCAGGCGCGGAACATCCACGCCCTCCGACACCATGCGCACAGCGACCATCCAGCGCGTCGAGTCGTTCGAGAACGCCTCAATCCGCTCGCTCGCCTCCTTCTCGTCGGAGAGCACGACGGTGACGGGCTCGCCGGTGATCTGCTTGAGCTGCGCCGCATACGCACGCGCCGTGGACTGGTCGGTCGCGATCACGAGGCCGCCGGCATCCGGAATCGACTGGCGCACCTCGGTCAGCCGCCGGTTCGCGGCGTTCAGGACGGCCGGGATCCACTCCCCCTTGGGCTCGAGCGCCGTGCGCCAGGCCTGGGCCGTGATGTCCTTGGTGTTGCCCTCGCCGAGTCGCGCCTCCATCTCCTCGCCGGCCTTGGTGCGCCAGCGCATGTGGCCCGCATAGACCATGAAGATGACCGGGCGAACGACGCCGTCCGCCAGCGCGCGCCCGTATCCGTAGTTGTAGTCGGTCAGCGAGGTGCGGATGCCCTGCTCGCTCGGCAGGTAGCTCACAAACGGGATCGGCGACGTGTCTGAACGGAACGGCGTGCCGGTCAGCGACAGACGCCGCGTTGCCGTCTCGAACGCCTCGCGGATGCCGTCGCCCCAGCTCAGCGCATCCCCGCCGTGGTGCACCTCGTCGAGGATCACGAGTGTGCGGTAAGAGTCGGTGATCTCCCGATGCAGGCTCGGCCGCATGGCAACCTGGGCGTAGGTCACGGCAACGCCGCGATAGTGCCCGCCGTAGCGTCCGTCGCCGTTCTTGAACATCGGATCGAGCCGGATGCCCACCCGCTCGGCCGCATCCGCCCACTGGCGCTTGAGGTGCTCGGTGGGTGCGACCACGGTGACGCGCTCGATCACCCGGCGCGCGAGCAGCTCGGTCGCGAGGCGGAGCGCGAAGGTGGTCTTGCCTGCACCGGGCGTCGCTGCGGCGAGGAAGTCACGCGGCTCGTGCACGAAATACGCGTCGAGCGCCTCGGCCTGCCAGGCCCGCAGCTTGCTCGCCGTGCCCCAGGCGGCGCGTTCGGGGAAGGACGGCGAGAGGTGCTCCGCCGCGAAGGTACCAACCGGCGCACCCGCGCGTGCGGGTGTATCGGGCAAAGACGGAGTATCCACTTGAATCCAATCTACCGGCAGCGGATGACATGGCCGAGCGCACCCCCGGTTCGAGGGATTTGACGTCAGGAGGAGAATGGACAGATGGTTCAGCCCCTGCATCCCTGGTCGCGATACGTCGCGATCGGAGACTCCTTCACGGAGGGCATTGGCGACCCAGAGCCACGCAGTCCAGGCGGCAACCGGGGTTGGGCCGATCGCGTGGCCGAGGTGCTCAGCCAGCAGACCGAAGACTTCGCATACGCCAATCTCGCCGTGCGCGGCAAGCTCGTGAAGCAGATCATCGACGAGCAGGTGGAGCCCGCCCTGCTGCTCCGGCCAGACCTCGTCACGATCTCGGCGGGCGGCAACGACGTGATCCGCCCAGGGACGGACCCGGATGAGATAGCGCGCTTGCTCGACTCGGCGGTCGAGCGCCTGCGCTCGGAAGACGCGACAGTCGTGATCTTCACGGGTGCCGACGTCGGCTTCTCCCCCGTCTTCCGCAACATCCGTGGCAAGGTCGCGATCTACAACGAGAACCTGCGTGCGATCGCCGGACGGCACGACTGCATCGTCGCTGACATGTGGTCGCTCACGGCTCTGCAAGACGTACGGATGTGGGCGCCAGACCGACTCCACCTGAACTCACTCGGCCACCACACGGTCACGCGCATGGTGCTTGCGGCCCTCAACGTTGAGAGCGACCTTCAGCCGCTCGAGCCGGAACCGCTGCCGATTCGTACCTGGCGCCAGGCGCGCTCCGAGGATCTCTCCTGGGCGCGCGAGTACCTCGTGCCCTGGGTGATCCGGCGCATCCGGCACCAGTCTTCTGGCGACCATGTACTGCCGAAGCGCCCGCAAGCAGTACCGTACCGCGGGTCGCCCGAATAGCGAGCTAACGCGCTAGCCGCCCGGATGGGCGACACGCCACCAGAATCCGGGGTCCTTCAGGGTCGTCTTCAGGGTCAGCGGCGTGGACACTGTCTTCGTGCCGAGGGTGAACGTCACGGATCCGACGGTGTCGCCGGCCTTGCCGAGCTGCACCGGCTGGGTCACGACCGACGATGTGATGGGTGTATCCGACCAGACGAGCATGGTCGTCGTCGACTTCGCCACGAGTTTCGACATCGCGCCCCACTTGGTCGTGTACGTGCCGAAGATCTGGCCGGGTTGGGTGACGTCGACCTCGTGGAAGCCGTTCTTGACCGACGCGATCAGCGCGCTCACCGAGGCGAAGAGAGCATCCATCGTCGGTGCGCCCACGACGGCGCCCAGAACCGTGATCGGTTGAGTCCCGACCGTGATTTTCGCGGAGAACATGAGGCAGTAGCCCGCCTGGCTGGTGCTTCCGGTCTTGATCCCGTCGACGCCGTCCGTGCCGAGCAGCGCGTTCGTGTTCTTGATCGTGCCTGCGCTTGGAAGGGTGTCCTGCGCGGTTGAGACGATCGAAGCCAGGGTGGGCTCGGCGAGCACCATCTTGCCGATCTCGATGAGGTCGGTGGTCGTGCTCACGCTCTGGGGGTTGAAGCCACTCGCGTCGGCGACTCGCGTGCCGGTGAGATGGTGTTTGGCGAGCCAAGTGTCGGCGGCGGTGAGGTAGGCAGGCATCGATCCGTACGCCCAGTTCGCGAGCGAGATGGCGTAGTTGTTGGCCGAGGGCACGAGCATCGCCTCAAGCGCCTGCTTCTCGGTGAGGGTCGTGCCCGCCACGACGGGCGCCCAGGAACCGCCCAGCGAGACGACCTGGCTGAGAATGTTGACGTCGGCGGCGGTCAGCTTGATGGATGCGCCCTCGGTTCCGGCGGCGATGGGCTTCTTGTCGAGGATGACGAGCGCGGTGATGGTCTTCGTCATGCTGGCGATCGGTACGCTCGCGGTGGTGCCCTGCGCCGCGGCGATGCCGGGGTAGCCGATCACGGTGACGGCACTACCGCCTGCGTTCGGCCACGCCAGTTGCGCGGTCGGTTGTGCGATCGTGATCGAGCGCTCGGCCACCGCGGCGGTCGCCGGGACCGGCGCTACGAGCGCGTTGGTGACGTAGAAGGCACCAGAGAGCAGGACGGCGAGCGTGCTGAAAACGACAATCCTCCGTCGTCGGTACTTCCTCCGTCGCGTCAGATCCCCCGGCTCACTCACTCCGCAATGATATTGGTCCGGAGGGCCCACAGTGCGACAGCGCTCGCCGAGGCGACGTTGAGCGAGTCCACCCCGTGCAGCATCGGGATCGTGACGACGGTATCCGCTGCCGCCAGCGCATGTCGGCTGAGTCCGTCGCCCTCGGCCCCAAGCACGATGGCGACCCGCTCTGGCGCGTGCGTGGCGAACGCGTCAAGGGAGACCGCGGCATCCGCCAGCGCGAGCGCGGCGATATGGAAGCCGAGGTCGTGCAGCAGCGGCCGAGCCTCGTTCCACTCCGGCAGGCGCGTCCACGGCACCTGGAGCACCGTGCCCATGCTCACCCGCACGCTGCGCCGGTACAGCGGATCCGCGCAGCGCGGGCTGATCAGCACGGCATCGGCACCGAGCCCCGCCACCGAGCGGAAGATGGCGCCGACGTTGGTGTGGTCGACGATGTCTTCGAGCACGACCACGCGCCTGGCGTCACGCAGCACATCCTCGACCGCACGGAGCGGTGGCCGGTGCATGGCTGCCAGCGCGCCGCGGTGCAGGTGGTACCCGGTGAGCTTCTCGAGGAGCGCAGGCTCCCCCACGTACACGGGGACATCGCCGTGGCCGGCCAGGAGCGGCTCGACATCCGCGAGCCACTGCTCCTGCAGGAGCACGGAGCGGGGGCGGTGCCCCGCAGCGAGTGCGCGCGTGATGACCTTGGTCGATTCGGCGATGTACAGGCCGCCCGCCGGTTCGCTCACGCGGCGCAGCGCGACATCCGTCAGCCTCGAATAGTCCTCGAGCCCAGGCTCGTCCAGGTCGTTGACTCGAATGATCTGCACTGCTGTGACGCCCTCTCCCGTTGTGTCGCCTCTCAAGATTGCCAGTAGCCGGAAACATTCTCGAAAACTCGCGTGTTTAGACTCGTGGGGACGGGCTTGGCGACTTCGGTTGCCTCGCCGGATCACAGGAGGTTGCTGATGACTGCAGTTGCGGTGAGCGAGCCGGTTTCGCAGACCTCCCCTGAGCTGGATCTCGCGGCGCTGGATGTCGCAGCCGAGCTCCTGCGCGGGCGCCGGTTCGTGGCGCTGACGGGCGCGGGCATCAGCACCGATTCGGGGATCCCCGACTACCGCGGCGAGGGCGCTCCGACGCGCACGCCAATGACCTTCCAGCAATTCCAGGCCAGCGCAGACTTCCGCAAGCGCTACTGGGCCGGCAGCCACGCCGGCTGGCGGCACTTCCGCGCCGCCGCACCCAACAGTGGCCATCGCGCCCTGGCCGAACTCGAGCTCTCCGGAGCGCTGGCCGGCGTCATCACCCAGAATGTCGACGAGTTGCACACGCGGGCCGGATCGCGCAGGGTCGTGGACCTGCACGGTTCGATGAATCGCGTGCTGTGCCTCGACTGCGGCCAGGTCTTCGCCCGGGCGAGCATCGCCGCGCGCATCGATGAGGCCAACCCATGGTTCGACGAACCGGGCGCCGTGGAGATTGCCCCGGATGGCGACGCGAATGTGACCAACGTCGCCGAGTTCGTGCTCCCCAGTTGCAGCGTGTGCGGCGGGTCGCTGAAGCCAGACG
>JAVECW010000182.1 GCA_030841285.1 Microbacteriaceae bacterium | reverse complement strand
GGTCTTCGCGAGGCCGACCGCCCACGGCAGCATCAGCAACGGCTTGCCCGCGAGCATGGCCTTCCACACGCGTGATACCACGTACTCCGGCGTCATGATCGGCGTCAGCAGCGGCCCTCGCGCACCCTCGAACATGCCCGTGGAAATGTAGCTGGGCGCGACGGTCGTGACCTTGACGTGGCCGAACCCTTGCTGCACGAGCTCGAGACGCAGCGAGTCGCTCCAGCCGATGAGAGCCCACTTGGATGCCGCGTACACACTCATCCGCGGATTCGACAGGATACCCGCTGCCGACGAAATGTTGACGATGCGCGCCTCGCGCGAGCTCTCGATCATGCCGGGGAGGAACTCGCGCGCGATGTACATGGGCGCGAGTGCGTTGACCTGCATGGTCGGGCGGATGTCCTCGCCGTTGTCGTGCTCCCAGAAGTACTTGCCGCGCACGATGCCTGCGTTGTTGATGAGAACATCTGGGACTCCGACATCCTTGCGTACCAGCTGCGCCGTCTGCGCGATCGCGCCCAGCTCGCCAAGGTCGACCACGTACGGATGCACCGTCGTGTGCGGCTCGCCAGCTGCCGAGCTCGGAGACCGTGTCGCTGCTCCCCACGCGCCTGACTCGCGGTCGGCGATCACGGAGGCCCGCAAGGCGAGGGTCACCGTATCGAGCGCCGCACTGTCCCGATCCCAGAGGATCACGGCTCGTGCGCCTTCTGCGACCGCACGCTCCGCATAGAGCCTGCCCATCCCAGAGGCGGCACCGGTGATGAGCACTCGAGCGCCACGAACGGTTCTGGTCATGCTCCCATCATCGCAAGTGTTACGCCGGGTTGCTCACCGATGGGTCGTCATGGCAGCGTCCGGGTTACCGTCGACTGTGACGATCGAGAACCTGCTCACCGAGAACCGCCGCTACCCAGCCCCGGCCAACTTCAGCGCCCAGGCGAACGTCGACTCCTCGTGGTGGGCTCGCGCGGAAGGCGACCCGGTGGCGTTCTGGGCTGAGCAGGCTCGCCGCCTCGACTGGGCGGAGCCGTGGCAGGCCGATCACACCTGGCAGCCGGCTCGTCCAACCGCCTCAGGCGAACTCTCGATCCCGAGCGCGGAGTGGTTCGCCGGCGGCAAGCTCAACGTCGCCGTGAATTGCGTGGACCGGCACGTCGCATCCGGAAATGGTGAGAAAGTCGCCTTCCACTTCGAAGGTGAGCGCGGAGACCGCCGAACGCTCACCTACGCGGAGTTGCAGCGCGAGGTGTCCAGGGCCGCGAACGCGCTGACGGATCTAGGGATCGTCGCCGGCGACCGGGTCGTCGTCTACCTGCCGGTCATCCCGGAGACCGTCATCATCACGCTCGCGATCGCGCGGCTCGGCGCGATCCACTCGCTCGTGTTCGGCGGTTTCTCGGCCGAGGCGCTGCGCTTCCGGGTCGAGGACACCGGCGCGAAGCTGCTCGTCACGAGTGACGGCCAGTTCCGCCGAGGCAAGGCCGTAGCAGTCAAGGAGGCGGCGGATGCCGCTGTCGCGGGCGTCGACTCCATCGAGCACGTGCTCGTGGTGCAGCGCACGGGAAGCGACATCCCGTGGACGGAAGGCCGCGACGTCTGGTGGCACGAGGTCGTCGACGTGGCATCCGACACCCACGAACCCGAGTTCTTCGATGCGGAGACTCCGCTCTTCATCATTTACACCTCGGGAACGACGGGTAAGCCCAAGGGTCTCGTGCACACCTCGGGCGGATACCTCACGCACGCATCCTGGAGCCACTGGGCCGTCTTCGACGCGAAGGACACCGACGTGTACTGGTGCACGGCCGACCTCGCCTGGGTCACCGCTCACACGTACGTCCTCTACGGACCGCTGTCGAACGGCATCACCTCCGTCATCTACGAAGGCACGCCGAACGAGCCGCACCCCGCGAGGCACTTCGAGATCATCGCGCGCTATGGCGTCACGACGTATTACACGGCGCCGACGCTCATCCGCACCTTCATGACGTGGTTCCCCGGCGGTCTGCCGACCGAATACGACCTCTCGAGCATCCGCCTGCTGGGCTCGGTCGGCGAGGCGATCAACCCGGAGGCCTGGGTCTGGTTCCACGAGAACATCGGCGGCGGGCGGGCGCCCATCGTCGATACGTGGTGGCAATCGGAGACCGGTGCCGCCGTCATGGCACCGCTTCCCGGGGTCTCGACGCTCAAGCCCGGGTCGGCGCTCGGCGCCCTTCCCGGTCTCCGCACCCTCGTCGTCGACGACGACGGCACCGAGGTAGCGCACGGCTCAGGCGGCTACCTCGTGATCGACGGCACCTGGCCGGGCATGGCGCGCACGGTCTGGGGCAACCCGGAGCGGTTCCGCGATTCATACTGGGCCCGATTCGCCGACCGAGGCTATTTCTTCTCCGGCGACGGGGCCAAGTACGACGCGGATGGCGACATCTGGTTGCTCGGTCGCGTCGACGACGTGATCAACGTGTCTGGGCACCGCCTGTCCACCATCGAGATCGAGTCGGCGCTCGTGGCGCATCCGCTCGTCGGCGAGGCCGGCGTCGTCGGCGTTTCGGATGCCACGACGGGCGAGGCCATCGCGGCTTTCGTCATTCCCGCGGTTGCGCCGGACAACGCGGATGACGTGGATGCCTGGCTGGCACTCCGCGACGAACTCGCCCCGCTCCTGCGCGCGCGTATCACGCACGACATCGGTCCGGTCGCCAAGCCGCGGGACATCTTCATCGTGCCCGACCTGCCGAAGACCCGCTCTGGCAAGATTATGCGCAGGCTCCTGGGCGACGTCGTCGACGGCCGTGCCCTCGGCGACACGACATCGCTGCAGGACGAGACCGTTCCGGAGCGCATCCTGCGCATCGTGCGCGCCGCGCGCTAGCGTGACTCCTGACCGGTGGTCGATCGGTGGGTCAGCCTGGCGGTCGTGTCGCGGATGATGCCGGTCGCGTCAGCCAAGGGTGGTCGCCCGTTCGGTGATCATCGACGTGTTGTCGAGGCGTTCATCTGGAGGTATCGGACCGACGTGCCGTGGCGGGCTCCGCCGACGGAGTTCGAGCTGTGGCAGACGATGTGGAAACGGCACGAGCACCGGTCGTTAGCGGTCGAGGTAATGTCGGTGGTTGCCAGTTTACTGGTGTCATGGAAGCCACGATTCCGGCGGCGGTTGCCGACACCGTTTCGGAGATGATCGATGCGATGGTCGACCTCGAACGGATGATCTCGAGCATCCGAGGATTGCAGGCCGGATTGCTCGTCCAGGCTCGTAGGGCGAGTGGCCTTGGCTCGAGCGACGGATCGCGGCTCGAAGCAGCGAGCGGGCAGGGTATGCAGCTTCGGGCGCTGCGAGCCGAGCTGGCCTCTGCGCTGCGGATTCCGGAGCGCACGGCGGAGGCCCAGCTGGCGGTAAGCGAGTCGCTCGTCAACGACTTGCCCGACACGCTCGCGGCCCTCGTCGCTGGAGAGATCAGTTACCGGCACGCGCAGATCATGGTCGATCACACGCGCGCCCTCGATACTGCGGCGCTGCGGGCGCTTGAGGCGGGGGCGTTGCCGTTTGCGCGGAACCTCACAGCGTCGAAGTTCGAGCGGAAGATCCGCTCGCTGCGGGAGCGGGCAAACCCGGAGACGATCCGGGAGCGGCATGTGCGGGCTGTTACCGACCGTGAAATCGTCTTCGACCCAGGCCAGGATGGCATGGCATGGCTGAGCGCGTACCTGCCGGCGGCGGAGGCGCTCGGGGCCTACAACCGGGTCAGCGAACTGGCGGCCACCCTGCAGTGTCCGGGTGAGGAACGCACGCTCACCCAGTTGCGGGCGGACGTGTTCCGTGACCTGCTCATCGACGGCGAGGCCGGAGACCAGGCGTCGGGTGTGACCGCGAAGGTATTCGTGACCGTCCCGGTCCTCACTCTCCTCGACCGGGATGAGCTCCTCGGCCATGAGCTCCCGGCGACCCTCGACGGGTACGGGCCGATCGACGCAGACACCGCTCGCACCCTTGCCGGTCACGCCTCCAGTTTCATCCGGCTCCTCACCCACCCGGAAACGGGGGCGGTGCTCTCCGTCGGTCGAGACAGCTACCGGGTGCCGCAGGATTTGAAGAACTGGTTACAGATCCGGGATGCCACCTGCCGGTTCCCGGGCTGTTCCCGCCACGCGTCCCGATGTGAGATCGACCACACCCACGACTGGGCTCATGACGGCCAGACCCGCCACGACAACCTCGCGCACCTCTGCAAGAGTCACCACATCCTCAAACACAAGTCCGACTGGCAGGTCGCGCAGGCCAGGG
>JAVECW010000171.1 GCA_030841285.1 Microbacteriaceae bacterium | reverse complement strand
GCGAGCAGCGCAGCCGATCCGGCCGTCGAGCCGACGTCGATCGCGCCGGCGAGCAGCGCGGCGTTCGCCTTGTTCGAGCCCGTCGACTGCACCCAGTTGACGGTGATGCCCTGCTTCTTGAGCGCCGTCTCGAGCCAGCCTTCCTGCTTGATCACGAGGCTCAAGGGGTTGTACGTGGCGTAGTCGATGTTGAGGGTGCCGCCCTTGGTCACGGTGCCGGAGGCGGTGGCTGCCGGCGTGGAGCCTGCGGCGCCCTCGCCGGCAACGCACCCGGTGAGTGCGAGCGTGATGGCGGTTGCGCCTGCCAGGAGCGCTGCGGTGATGATACGTCGTTTTCTCATGGTGCTTCCTGTCTGATGTGCTATGTGGTCGAGCGAGTGCTGTAGCCGTGCCGGTCGACGCCGAGCCCGGCGAGCAGTTCCGCCCGCAGTTCGGCCAGTTCCGCGTCGCCGCGATCGCGCGGTCGCTGCCCGGGGACAGTGAGGATCTGCCTGATCGTCGCACCGGGGGCGTCATCGCCCGCGCCGAGAAGCAGGACACGGTCGGCAAGTTGGAGGGCCTCGTCCACGTCGTGGGTGACCAGCAGCACGGTCGTCGGGGCCGCGGCGTGCACGTCGAGCAGCAGGTCCTGCATCTTCAGCCGGGTGAGGGCATCGAGCGCACCGAACGGCTCGTCGAGCAGCAGGACGCCCGGATTGCGTGCGAGCGCCCTGGCGAGCGCTGCGCGCTGCGCCATTCCACCCGACACCTCTCGCGGTCGCAACGTGGCCGCCGCCCCGAGGCCGACGAGGTCGAGGAGTTCGCTCACGCGGAGCGCACCCGCTTCGCGGCCGAGGCCGCGCGGGAGGCCGAGAGCGACGTTGGCGGCGAGTGTGCGCCAGGGCAGCAGGCGCGGCTCCTGGAAGCCAACCGCGCAGCGCGCGTCGATGCCGTTGACGGCGCTGCCATCGATCGTCACCCGCCCCGCGCTTGGGATGTCGAGGCCACCGGCAATTCGCAACAGGGTCGACTTGCCGCAACCGCTGGCACCGAGGATGGCGAGGACTTCGCCAGCGCCAACCTCGAGGGTGACATCCCGAAGCACCCGCTTCGCCGAGTCGGGCTCGCCGCGCTTCTTCTCGGCCTGGAAGTCACGCCCGATGCCCTCGAACGCGACGGAGTATGCGGTGTTCGCGATGCCATCCAGCGCCGATGCCGCAGCGCCGCCAGGGCGTACAGAAGCGCGCGAAGATGTGGACACGGCTTGCTCCTGTGGGGGGTGAGGCGAAGTGGGCACGGCGAAAGTAGGCCCATTCGACAGTACCTGCGGCACATCCGCGGTACCTGAGCGGGCGAAATGTTACGTAACGAAGCGCCACAGCGCACCAAACCGGCTCAGCGGCCTGCACTCGTGTTGCGCACGCTGTGCGGTTCGACGGCTGGCAAAGAGGCGTCCGGCTGGCCCGTAGTCTTGAAGCATGGCAGGTGTGTTGATCGGGTTCGCGATCATCGCATTCGTCATACTCGTCGGCTACATCGTGGGCCGGCTCGGGATCGGCGGCCCGAGCGCGGGCTTCGTCCTCAATCGCATTGCGTTTTTCGTTGCGAACCCGGCACTTCTGTTCACAGTGTTGGCGAAGGCCAACGTGCACGTTGTCTTCTCGTCGTTCGTCCTCGTCGCGGCCATCAGCGCACTGGCGACCATGGTCATCTACGTGGCAGTGAGTCGGATCGCGTTCCGGCGACCGGCTACGGAGACCACCATCGGCGCGCTCTCGGCCGGCTACGTCAACATCAATAACATCGGTCTGCCGGTCGCGGTGTACGTCCTCGGCAGCGCGACATACATCGCCCCCGTGCTCTTGTTGCAGCTCGTCGTGTTTGCGCCGATCGCCTTGAGCATCCTCGACGTGACGTCGCGCGGCCACGCGTCCGTGCGCGCGATCCTCACCCAGCCGTTCCGTAACCCGATGATCGTCGCCTCACTGCTCGGTGTCATCGTGGCGGTGACGGGCCTCAAGGTGCCCGATGCGGTCTTCGAGCCGTTCGTGCTGCTCGGCGGGGCGGCCGTACCACTCCTGCTCATGGCGTTCGGGATGTCGCTGCACGGGTCTCGGCCGTTTCGCGCAGGATCAGGCCTCAGGGAGATCGTCGTTGCGTCACTGCTGAAGGCCGCGATCATGCCCGCGATCGCTTTCCTGGTCGCGCGCTTCGCGTTCGGGCTGCACGGAACCGCCCTGTTCGCGGCCGTCGTGCTCGCTGCCCTGCCGACGGCGCAGAACGTCTACAACTTCGCCAGCCGATACGGACGCGGCGAGGTTGTCGCACGGGACACGGTTCTGCTGACCACCCTGCTCGCCGTTCCGGCGCTCGTCGTGGTCGCAGCGCTGCTCGCGTAGCTACCCGAAGATCATCGGGCGGTCGTCCTCCTCGTCGGCCGACGATTCGAGCTCGACCAGCACGGGAACGTGGTCGCTCGGCGCGACGCCCTTGCGCTCGTTGCGATGGATGCTCGCACCCGCCACGAGATCCGCGAACGCCGGCGATCCGAAGATGAAGTCGATCCGCAGACCCTCGTTGCGAGGGAAGCGCAGCTGCTTGTAGTCCCAGTAGGTGAAACCGTTCGGCACCAGGGGGCGTACGACGTCGCGCAGGCCGATGGCCTCGAACGCCGCGAGGGCGCTGCGTTCACGCGGGGAGATGTGCGTGGAGAGGCCGGGAATGAGGCTCGGGTCGCCCACATCGGAGTCGAGCGGGGCGACATTCCAGTCGCCCATGAGCGCGAGCGGCTGCGCGGGATTCTCGGTGAGCCAGCGCTGCGTGTCGGCAGCGAGTGCCGCGAGCCAGTCGAGCTTGTACTCGTAGTGAGGATCCTCGAGCGAGCGGCCGTTCGGCACGTAGAGACTCCACAGGCGCATGCCATCGACCGTCACGCCGAGCGCACGCGCTTCCTTCGGAAGATCGGGCCCTTCTTCGCCCTTGGCAAAGCCGGGCATGTCGGGGAAGCCGACCGAGACATCCTCGATCGGGCGCCGGCTCGCGAAGGCGACGCCGTTCCACTGGTTGAGGCCGTGGATCTCGAGCTCGTAGCCCGCGTCCTCGAACGCGGCCACGGGAAATTGCTCCGGCTTGCACTTGATTTCCTGCATTGCAAGGACGTCGACATCCTCGCGCACGAGCCAGTCGACCACCCGGCCAGCACGGGTTCTGATCGAGTTGACATTCCAGGTCGCAACACGCATGAGGCCAATTTACTTGACGCAAGGAAGATGATTCGTAGCACCATAGGTCCATGACCAGTTCTCTGAGCGTCGGGTATGCAGCGATGTTGGAGCAGTTCGCGCCGATGGAGGCCGTCGAACTCTCCGCATTCGCCGAGCAGCACGGGTTCTCCGGCGTGATGGCCGCGGACCACTTCCAGCCTTGGGTGCCAGCGCAGGGGCAGTCATCCTTTGTCTGGAATGTCCTGACCGCGGTGGGCGAGCGCACCCGCGGTGACTTGGGCCCGGGGGTGACCACGCCGACATTCCGATGGCACCCCGCGATGGTCGCGCAAGCATCGGCAACGCTCGCCGCAATGTATCCGGGCCGGCATTGGTTGGGGCTCGGCTCCGGCGAGGCGCTCAACGAGCACATCATCGGCGGCTACTGGCCGGAAGCGCCCGAGCGCATCAACCGGATGTTCGAGGCCATCGAGATCATCTCGAAGCTGTTCTCGTCATCCATCGCAGGCAAGGACGTCAAGCACGTGGGCCAGTTCTACAAGCTCGAGACGACCCGCCTGTGGACGATGCCAGAGGTCGCCCCGGAGATCCTGGTCGCGACATCCGGACCGGTGACGGCGAAGCGCGCGGGCAAGTTCGCGGATGGCCTCATCACGGTCGGTGCGCCGCTCGACAAGATCTCCGGCCTGTTCGCCAAGTTCGATGACGGCGCGCGGGAGGCTGGCAAGGATCCGTCGGCGATGCCGAAGGTTTTGCAGCTGCACCTGAGCTGGGCGCCCACCCACGAGGAAGCGCTGCGGAACGCCCTGGTCGAGTGGCCCAACGGTGGGATGAAATTCCCGAAGGGCGACATCCGATCACCGTTCGAGTTGGAGCAGATGGCCAGGCTCGTGCGGCCGGAGGACTTCGAGGGCCGGCTCGTGATTTCGGAGGACCCAGACGTGCATCGTGCGTACATCCAGCAGTTCGTCGACCTCGGCTTCGACCGCATCTACCTGCACAATGTCGGACGCAACCAGCGTGAATGGATCGAGACCTTCGGGCGCGACGTCCTGCCGGCGCTCACGCGCTGAGGGCGGGAACGCGTGTTAGCCGTATTCGCTGTCGAGGGCATTCCGGAGATCGTGCCGGGCGATGACCTGGCCGCGATCATCGGGGCTGCTTTGGATGCCGCGCACGATGCGCCGGGCGCGGTTGGTGCGCCGGACGCGCTCGGCCTCGCCGATGGCGACATCCTCGCGGTGACGAGCAAGATCGTTTCGAAGGCTGAGGGTCGCGTCGTCGAAGCCGCCGACCGCGAGCAGGCCATCACAGATGAGACGGTGCGGATCGTTGCGACCAGGCAGCACCCCGGCAGCGTCACGCGAATCGTCGAGAATCGGCTCGGAATGGTCTCGGCAGCGGCGGGCGTCGACGCCAGCAACACTCCCGAGGGGACAGTGCTACTGCTCCCCCTCGATCCGGATGCCTCCGCCGCCCGCCTGCGCGGGGCGATCGAGAAGCGGTTCGGGGTGCGCATCGGTGTGATCGTGACCGACACCGTCGGCCGACCCTGGCGCCAGGGTCAGACCGATGTCGCGATCGGCGCGAGCGGCGTTCGTCTGCTCGACGACCTGCGCGGAACGCTCGACGCCCACGGGCGCAGGCTCGACGTGACGACACCGGCCGTTGGGGACGAGATCGCGGCCGCCGCCGACCTGGTCAAGGGCAAGAGCGCCGGGCTTCCGGTCGCGGTTGTACGCGGGCTCGGGCACCTGCTCGATGACGCCGCCCCAGGCGCGCGCGTGCTCATCCGGCCGGCGGAGGCCGACATGTTCCGGCTCGGCTCTGATGAGGCCTGGCAGCAGGGGTTCGAGGCGGGGCGCGCGCAGGTCGAGGCGGGGCGCGCCGCGTCCTTTGTCGCAGCGCCCGCCGCATCCTCTGTCGCCGCGCCCGCCGAGGCCGCGCCCCTGGAGGGCACCGGCGACCGTGCCGACTGACTGGACTGTGGTCATCCCCGTCAAGGGAACCGCGGATGCGAAGTCGCGGCTGGGCGCATCCCCCGACCTGGCGATGGCGATCGCGCTCGACACCGTTGAGGCCGCTCTTGGCGCCGCCCGCGTGATCGTCGTGACGACTGCCGACGCCGCGCCAGTGTTCGCGGCGCTCGGCGCGTCCGTCGTTGAGGACGGCGCAGGCGGGTTGAACGCCGCGATCGCGGCTGGCGTCGCGGCGGCAGGGGATGGGGCCGTCGCCGTGCTGCTCGGAGACGTGCCTGCGCTCAGCAGCCGCGAGCTTGCGTCGACGCTGGAGCTCGCGGCGCGACATCCGCTCGCCATGGTTGCGGATGCCGACGAGGTCGGCACCGTGCTGATCACCGCGCTGCACGCGCCATCGCACGCGCCGGCCTTCGGTGGGGGGTCGCGCGCGGCCCACGCGGCGGTGGGCTATGTCGAGCTGGCCGTGCCCGTCGCATCCGGGCTGCGGCGCGATGTCGATACGCCGGAGCAGCTTCGGGCGCTCGATCCGGATGCGCTGGGAGCCCGCACGCGAGCCTTACTTGCGGCCGGCGCGCCATAGTTCCCGCTCAGGCGGATAGTGCCCGTTGCGCCGGGCACTACCCGCCGGAACGGGCACTAACGGATGCCGCGTGGCACGTCTGCGCCCGCCCTAGGTGCTGATGTTGCTGTACATCAGCGAGCCGGGCGTTGTGAGCAGCTCCCCCGTCTCGAGCCACGTCTTCAGCCCGGACAGGATCATCATCCACCCGCCGTACAGCTCGTCGTTCGCGCCCTCGCGGAGCTGATCGTGGGTGACGGTCAGGTGGCAGGAGTCGCCGACCTGCTCGATTTCCCATGTGATTCGGCTGGTGCCCTCGCTCTTCACCTCGTCGTCCCAGAGCGCGACCATATTCTGAACGAGCCGGCGGGGCGGGTCGATCTCGAGGTTGACGCCCTCGCCGAGGACCATACCGCTCTGCGGATGGATCATCTGGTAGCGCGAGCCCGGCGTGAAGTCGGACCTGATCTCGGTGCCGAACTGGTACTTCGACCTGACGTCGGCAGTCGTGATCGCCTCCCAGAGGCGTTCCGGCGTGGTGCGGATATAGATTTCGAAGATCTTTTCCATCGGACTCTCCAGTCTGCTCTTGAGGTCGCTCAGTTCGGCGGCCCACGGTTCCGCGTACTTGCTCACCCAACGGTCGTGGACGAGCCGGATCGGGACGGCGTTCAGGAAGTGGAGCTTCTCGCGGCCACGCCGCCTGGTCACGACCAGTCCGGCATCCTCGAGTTGCTTCAGGTGCTTCATGACGCCGAAGCGCGTGATGTCGAACCGCGCCTCGAGTGAACTCAGCGACTGGCCATCTTCGCGGAACAGTTCGTCGAGCAGGCTCCGCCTGGTTGGATCGGCGAGGGCCTTGAACACTTCGTCCATGCGTCGAGGATACGTGACCATTTGGTCACATGTCAAGCGGGTGCGGGCAGAAATCGGGCGCTCGCTATGCTCGTCCCGTGGCCACCGGTCAGCAGCTCAGGATGTCGTGGCAGGAGCTGCCACGCACCGTTCACCACGCCGCCGAGGAGCTCCTCCAGGGGCAGATCATCGAGGCGACCAGTCAGGCGAGCGGGTTCTCGCCGGGAAGTGCCGATCGAGTGCGCTCGATGTCGGGTCACCGGGCGTTCGTGAAGGCCGTCAGTCGAGAGCGAAACGCTTTCACGTATGACCTGCATCGCCGCGAGATCGCGGTGCTGCAGACGCTTCCGGACTCGGTCTCCGCGCCGCGGCTGATCGGCTCCTTCGAGGACACCGAATGGGTGGCGATGTTCCTCGAGGACGTCGAGGGTTCGCATCCCGGTCCAGCGACCACTGAATCGGATGTCTCCGCAGTGCTCTCGGCACTGGCGTCGCTGCCGGCCATGCGTGACACGCAGGGAGCCGCGCGCTATCCCGATGCCCGGTCGGAAGTCGCGCCGGCGTTCGAAGGGTGGGCGAACATCCGTCGCGAGAGCCAAGTGGGGGCTCTCCCAGTCTGGGCGCAGTCGCACATCGACGAACTCGATACGCTCGCCGGGCACGGGGCGCTGGCGCTCGCCGGTGACCAGCTAGTGCACATGGATTTTCGAATCGACAACGTGCTCCTCGATGCGACGGGAGGAGCCTGGATCGTCGATTGGCCGTGGGCGAGCGTGGGTGCCGGCTGGTTCGACGGCCTGACTTTCCTCCTCGACGCGCGGCTGAACGGAAGTTCCGTCGACATGGATGCGGTCCTTGCGACGCATTCCTTCTTTGCGGATGCGACCGCGCACGACATCGACGCTGTCCTGTCCGGGCTTGCCGCGTTCTTCTTCGATTCGGCCAGACGACCGACTCCGCCGAATATGCCGACTCTCCGGCCGTTCCAGCTGGTTCAGGGCGAGGCAGCGCTGAACTGGCTGCGCCAGCGCCTCGATTGAACGCGATAGTGCCCGTTCCGGCGGGTAGTGCCCGTTGCGCCGGGCACTATGGGCCGGAATGGGCACAACCACGTGTCTGCGCCCGCGCGACACGCCTGCGCCCGGTCGCGCGGGCGCAGATGCCTCGGGTGGGCGCAGACGCGCCGAAACCGGGCGCGGGCGAGGCAGCAGGCGGGAGGCCGCGTTATCGACTGCCGACCACGTCGAGCGGCAGCAGCTTGAGCGACTTGCCCGTCGCCGCATAACCGGTCGCCGCGTTCGCGCGGGCGACCGCACGGCGCTCCTCGGTCGGCTCCCCGTACGTCGTCGTGCGCTGGTAGGCCTCGCGGCCGATCGCGCGCGTGAGCGCTTCGAGCTCGTCGACGGTCTTCTCCGAGCCGTTGTCCGCGCCGGCCATGCGACTGATGGTTTCCTCCATGAGGGTGCCGCCGACGTCATCCGCCCCGCCCTGCAGCATGAGTTGCGTGCCCTCGGTGCCGAGTTTCACCCAGGACGTCTGGATGTGGTCGATCCGCCCGTGCAGCATGAGGCGCGCGACGGCGTGCACCGCGCGGTTCTCTTGCGGCGTCGGGCCGGGGCGGGCGACTCCGGCGAGATACACCGGGGAGTTGGTGTGCACGAACGGCAGCAGCACGAACTCGGTGAACCCGCCGGTGTCATCCTGCAGCCGGGAGAGCGTACGCAGGTGCCCGACCCAGTGCGTCGGGTTGTCGACGTGCCCGTACATCATGGTCGAACTCGAGCGGATGCCCAGGCGATGCGCCGTCGAGACGATCTCGATCCAGGCGGATGCCGGCAGCTTGCCCTTGGTGAGCACCCAGCGCACCTCGTCGTCAAGGATCTCGGCCGCCGTGCCCGGGATCGTGTCCAGGCCGGCATCCTTCGCCGCACTGAGGAAGTCGTGGTAGCTGAGCCCCGTGCGCGTCGCGCCGTTGACGATTTCCATGGGACTGAACGCGTGCAGGTGGATGTCGGGCTGGCGCGACTTGACCTCGCGCGCGAGGTCGAAGTACGCGGTGCCGGGCAGATCCGGGTGGATGCCTCCCTGCATGCAGATCTCGGTGGCGCCGATTGCCCACGCCTCGTCGACACGGTCGCCTACCTGCGTCATCGAGAGGGTGAAGGCATCCGCGTCTGTGCGGCGCTGGGCGAAGGCGCAGAAGCGGCAGCCGGTGTAGCAGACGTTAGTGAAGTTGATGTTGCGGTTGACGACGTAGCCGATGCGCTCCCCGACGGTGTCGCGGCGCACGCGGTCGGCGAGCCCGGCGAGGGCGTCGAGGTCGCCGCCTTCTGCGCCAAGGAGGGCGAGGTACTCGGCGTCGCTGAGGCCGGCCGGGTTGGTCTCGGCCTTGGCAAGCGCGGCCCGCACGGCGGGATCCCCCGCATGCCCGGCCGCCCGGCGAGTGTCGCCCACGCTCTCGCGCAACTCTGACCAGTCGCCGTAGACATCCTCGAAGTCGCTTCGGCGGTCGGTGGTTCGACCCTGCGTGTCGATCTCGGTGTGCAGGTTGACGCGTCCGGAGCC
>JAVECW010000170.1 GCA_030841285.1 Microbacteriaceae bacterium | reverse complement strand
TGCTCTCCTGGAGCGGTACGGCGTCCCTTCCCACATTCGCGGTAATCAGGGCCTTCGACAGATAGACGTAGATCGCGAGAAGCCCCTCGCCACCGTCCCAGAGGTCGACCCTCAGTGACGACGTCAGTTCGGACACGATGTCCTGCGCGTGCAGCAGGTTCTCCGAGAAGACCGGCCAGTCCTGCCCCTCGTGTGCGCGCGCGGCGCGATCGAGGTCCAGCATCAGGCGGTCGTAGAGCATCGTCAGGAGGCGAATCGGCGTCGCGGAGAGAATAGCGTCGCGATTGTACTGCGAACGCTGGGCGTTGAGTGCTGACGTCATTGTCATCCTCCTGTGCTTGACGATGATGTCGTGCTGACCGGGAAGGCTGCGATCTGGCTACTGAGCCAGCTCGACTGGGACTTGAGGTTGTTGAGGGTCACCTCGAGGGTCGCGTACGTCTGCTCCAGCGTCGCCTTGCGGGTCGCGAGTCGCGTGTCCCAATCGCTGATCTGGGAACTCAGGTTCGTGATCAGGGTCTGCTGTCCGGTGATCTTCGTTGTGAGCGTGCCGGTGTACTTGTCGGAGGCCTGCGTTGCCGCCGCGGAAACGCGCGAAGCGATCGTCTGGGTGATCGAGGTGACGAGCGCCGGATTGGAGGTCAGTGCGGCGGAGAACTTCGCGGAATCGAACGTCAGTGTGCCCGTGCTCGTGATGCTGATCCCGATTTCGGACGGAGAATGGCCGTTCACCGGCAGGGACGCCGCGTCGAGAATCGACTGGTTGGCGTCACGCACGGTGCTGTCGCCCGTGAAGACCCCGGCCGACGCGATGGGTGCCCCGCTCGCGTCCGTGCTGGCCGTGACGGCGGTTTGCGTGGAAACGGCCGCGAACACCGTGTTGAGCGAGCTGACCAGATTCTGGGCCATCGAGCTGATCTGCGCGCTGTCGCGGGCGACCGTGATCGTCGCAGGAGTGGTCGACGCCGCGGAGACCGTGACGGAGACTCCTGGCAAGAGATTGGAGAACGTATTCATCGACGAGGTGATGGTCTGCGAGGCTGCCGTTCCCGCCCACAGCGTGACGGATGCGTCCTGTGCGGTGCGAGTGACGGCGGCGCCCGGCGCCGTGAGCAGGTCCGTCGCGGTTCCCCCGCTGACCTGCGAGCTGGTTCCCTGGTACAGGCTGAAGGCACCAGCGGCCCCCGTGCTGGTTCCGGTGACCTGGATGCGATATTGCGCGGCGCCGTTGGCATCGGTGCCCGAAGCAACCTTGGTCGCGGAGATTCCCTTGCCTGCGGCGTTGATCGCCGTGACGACGTCGTCGAGTGAGCTGGAATTCGCCGTGATGTCGGTCTTCGTGCCATCACTCCCGACAAGGGTGAGCGCGGTTCCAGAGAAGGTCGTCATCGCCGCGGTTACCCCCGCCTGCGACTGTGCGACGGCGCCGACGACGATGTCGAGCTGGCCGGCACTCGCTCCGGATGTCGCGGTCGCGGTGACGCTCGTCGAGTTGCTCGACGCCGCGTACAGGTCGAGCGCGGCGGGTGCCGCGGCTGCCGCAGAGAGAGTCGCGAGGGAGGCGATCTGGGAGTTCAGGCCCTGGAGGGCCGTGACCAACGTCTGAGTGTCTGAGGCTTTGTTCTTGAGCGCGGTCTGCGGCAGAGCCTCCACAGCCATCAGGGAGTTGATCAGCGATGTCGTGTCCAGGCCGCTGGAGAGTCCGGCGACCGACGTTGGCGACGATCCGGTCACAAGTGATGTCGACATGCTGATCCTTTCTGGTGCGTGTTCCTGGTGCGTCAGTCCCGCTGGTCGTGCTGGCGTGCTGTGCTGGAGCTGCTGTCGTGCTTGGGCTTCTGTCGTGCTGGGAACGCCCGGCGGCGGTCGAGGCGAGAGGTCCAGTTCTCCCTCGGCCACCACCGGGCGTGGTTCAGTTACCCGGTTCTTTCGTTACCGGTTCGTTGGTTACCCGATTTAGCCGAGGAGCTTGAGCACACCGTTGTTCGACTGGTTGGCCTGGGCAAGCATCGCCGTGCCAGCCTGCTGGAGCAGGTTCGCACGGGTGAAGTTCACCATCTCAGCCGCCATGTCGGTGTCACGGATGCGCGACTGCGCAGCCGTGATGTTCTCATTCGAGACATTCAGGCTGTTGATCGCGCTCGAGAACCGGTTCTGCACAGCACCGAGGTTGGCGCGAGCACTCGAGATGTTCGTGATCTGCGCGTCGATCGCGGTGATCGCGGCCTGCGCTCCCGCGGCGGTGTCGAAGCCCATGGTGGCGGGCGTACCAGCGCTAACGGCGACGACGTCGGCATACGTGCCCGCCGCCGTCGTGTCCTGGTTCAGGGTGATGGCCGACGAGTCCGTCGTCCGTGACGTCACTGTGAGCTTGCCCGCGGCATCCGTTCCCGCCGTGAAGTTCTGCGAGAAGTTCTTGTCCGCGTTGAGGAACTTGGCAAGACCGGCGGTGTCCGTCGGAATGGAAGACCCCGTGGGTGCAGCGACGGTCACCTGGGTGGTGCCCTGCGTGAACTGGTAACCAGCGCTGAAGGTCAGCGCGCCGGACGCCACCGAGGTGTTCTGGATCTGGTTGGTGGTGCTGCCGAACGCGAGGGCGCTGACGACCTTGGTCACGTCCGCGGATGCCAGGTCCACCGAGATCTGGCTGCTCGCGTTACCATCGGCGCCGACCTGGAAGCTCAGCGCCTTCGACGAACCATCCAGCAGCTTGATGCCGTTGAAGTTGGTTGCGTTTGCCGTACGGCTGAGTTCAGAGGTAAGCGAGGTTGCCTCAGACGTGATCGCCTGGCGTGCTTCCGGGCTGTTCGAGTCGTTTCCGGCCTGAACCGCGAGGTCACGCAGACGCTGCAGGATCGAGTGCACCTCGGTGAGCGAGCCTTCAGCGGTCTGGATGACACTGATGCCGTCCTGAGCGTTGCGAGCCGCCGTGGTGAGACCGCCACTCTGCGAGCGCAGACCTTCCGAAATAGCGAGGCCCGCGGCATCATCCGCAGCACGGTTGATGCGAAGACCGCTCGAGAGCTTCTCGAGCGAGCTCGACAGCTGGCCCTGAGTGTTGGACAGGTTCCGGTACGAGTTGAGCGCCGAAATGTTGGTGTTGATTGTCATACCCATTGTGTTTTCCTCCGTGACTGGGTCTGTCTGAATCAGCCCATCCATGGGCCGACACAAGTAGCTATCGGCGAGAGGAATCCGCGGGTTAGGAATTCAGCGAAGAAATTCTCCGCAGCGCATCCTGTCCTCAGGACGCCGCGGGGCTGGCTTGAGCCTCGTGCTCGCGCGTCAGGCGTACCAGTCCCCCCGCAGTCTTGTCGGCAAGACGGGAGAGGTACGCGTTCCGGTTCGATGCGGAGAGCTGCGACTGCGCGTGGTGGTCGCCGGCAGCGTCGTCCGCATAGTGGGTCGCCAGTCCATCCCTCAGCAAGCGGATGGCCTCTGCCCGCTGCTGCGACACGGCAGAGTGAGTAATGCCGAGCTCGGCCGCGATTTCTTTCACGGCGCGATCCTCGAAGTAGATCTGTTCCACGATGTAGCGCATCTTCTCCGGCAGCACCACGACCGCGGCACGCAGGTAGGCCAGGCGCTCGGAGACCAGCAGGGTCTCCTCGGGCATCGCGACATCTGCCACGAGGTATTCAGCTGTTGTGTCGTCCAAGGTCGACAGCGTCCTGGCGGCGTCGGACAGTGCGGCGACGGCGACGTCACGGTCAACGCCAAGAGAGACGGAGATCTCGTCGACAGTCGGCGTGCGGCCGAGGGCAGCGGTCAAGGTCTCCTGTACCGCGAGGGTCTCCTTGATCCGGCGCCGCGCCGACCGTGTTGCCCAGTCGTTGGATCGCATCTCGTCTGCGAACGCGCCAATGATGCGCTTGCGGGCAAACGCGCCGAATGGAACGCCAAGAGAGGAGTCGAACGCGTCCGCCGACGTGATGAGCGCGATCGCGCCCGCCGAAGCCAGGTCGTCCCGCGATAGATGTGTCGCCCTGGCGCAGAGCTCCGACACGAGGTAGCCAACCAGCGGAAGGTTCTCAACGACGAGCTCGTTGCGTTGTGCTCGATTCAATCCTGACCCCTGAGAGCGTCGTGCACGACCGGACAACGGTCGAGCCAGTTACGGGAAATGGTGCGGGTATCGGGTAGCTGGTTCGCTTGGGGCAGTTCGGGTGGTGCTGACTCGGGGTGGACTGAGGATGACTCGGGGTGATCAGCATCACCATATCGATGAATCTCCTGTGAACCGCAGCCCAGACCTGCCCCCAATTACGGGGTCCGTGAAACTGCGGACAGGAATCACGGATTCTTCCTAACGCCCCGTGTAGCCTTGCCGATAGTTCGTAACGACCGCGCTGACCTTCGATCTGGATACCGGACGAAGGCAACAGCCCACGACGAACCGCGAGGGGAGGGGAACGACCTGGACGCCCAAACACTGTCCACCTTGCTGTGGCGCGAACGGGAATTGCTCGAGCTCATGATCTTCAAGCTCGAGGAGGAACACCTCCTGCTGACGGCCGGGAAATCCCGATGGCTGGAGCACGCAACGCGTGAAGTCGAGCAGGTCATGGGACGACTGCGCGATGCCGGCCTCAGTCGCACTGTCGCGGTCGCAGCGCTCGCCACGGAATGGGATACCAATGAGGATGCGACGCTGCGCGAGCTCGTCGCCCACGCACCCGCCGGTCCCTGGGCCGAGATCCTCGCATCCCACCTGCAGGCCATGACCGAGCTCACCGGCCAGATCAAGGAACTGCGCGACATCAACGAACAGTTCCTGCGCGCCGCGGCCAGGTCTACCCAGGAAACGCTCGCCCGCATCGACGTCGACGCGAGGACCTACGACGCCCGCGGAGCCTCCGACTCGTCTCTCGTCGGTGCTCAACTCGTCGACAAGAGCCTGTGAGGAGTTCCCCATGAGCACATTCAGCGGTCTCAACACCGCATACACAGGCCTGGTCGCGTCGCAGAAGGGTCTCGACGTCGTCGGGCAGAACATCGCAAACGCGAACACGGTCGGATACACGCGCCAGCGCGTGACAACGTCGCCCGTCAGCGCCGTCCTGACGGTCAACGGTGCGTCGCAGGTTGGACAGGGCGTGTCCGTCGACGGGATCGCGAGGCTCGGAAGCAACCAGCTCGATGCGCAGGTCCGCTCCACCTCGGCCGCTTCCGGATATTGGTCGGCGCGATCCGACGCGCTGTCAACCCTCGAGACCGGCCTGCAGGAACCCGGTGCGAACGGGCTCTCGACGCAGCTGCAGGAGTTCTGGGCCTCCTGGCAGGACCTCTCCAACAATGCCGGCGATTCCGCGCCAGGTGCGGCGCTGCTGCAGAAGGCATCCGCGCTCGCAACCCGCATCGGGGACGGCTATCGGGCGCTCGATACACAGTGGTCGCAGACCCGTTCGAACCTCGGCGGCATGGTGTCCCAGCTGAACAGTGCCGCCTCGCAGGTCGCGGACCTCAACGTCCAGATCCGCACGACGCTCGCCGCCGGCGGCTCGGCGAACGAGCTCATCGACCAGCGCGACACGCTCACGAACACCATCGCCGGCCTTGTGGGCGGAACGGTCCGCGACCTCGGCAACGGCATGGTCGACGTGGTCGTCGGAGGTAATGCCATCGTTTCTGGGGGCACGTCTCGAGCGGTGCAGGCCGCTGGCGCCGAGAGCCTGGCCGACACGATAACGGGGCAGTCGGTCAGCCTCGAATTCTCCAGCAGCCCAGGCACGCCGATCGCCCTGGACGGCGGCTCCATCGCCGGTACGATTTCCGTGCTGACCCCGGCAAATGCTTCGGCCACCGGCGGTGCGATCGCCGAGGCGGCCGCCTCATACAATGCATTCGCAACGGACCTGGCTACGAAGGTCAACGCCATCCATGAAACCGGCGTGACCACTAACGGGGTGACGGGGCTGGACTTCTTCGGGTTCACCGCGGGGGTTCCGGCCGCCGAGGGCCTGACCGTGATTCCCACCAGTTCCGCTGGAGTTGCCACTGGTACGGTCGGCGGTGGTCCGTACGATGGCTCGAATGCCGATGCAATCTCGCAGCTCGGGAGCGCGAGCACCTCGCCTGACAAGCTGTGGTCCGGATTCGTCTCAGGGATCGGCGCTGCGACGCAGTCCGTGCTGCAGCAATCGTCTCTCGCCGACTTCGCGTCGACCTCAGCGCAAGGCGCGCAGCAATCGAACTCCGGGGTCAGCCTCGACGAGGAGAACGTCAATCTGCTCACCTACCAGCACGCATACCAGGGTGCCGCGCGGGTCATGACAGCTATGGACCAGATGCTCGACGTCCTGATCAACCACACCGGAATCGTGGGGATCTAGCGGATGTTCACGAGAGTCACGAACCAGTCGATGGTCGCGTCTGCACAACGCAATCTGCAGGCCAGCATGTCCCAGCTGGCGAAGTTGCAGCAGCAGGCATCCTCGCAACAGGCGATCACACGCCCCTCAGACGACCCGATCGGAACATCGAACTCGATCGCGGTTCGCTCTGCGCAGCGGGCGAACACGCAGTATGGCCGCAATATCAACGACGGCAACACCTGGCTCACCACCATCGACTCCGCCTTGTCGAAGACCTCGGACATCATGAACCGGGTCCGCGACCTGACCGTTCAGGGCGCTAACGATGGCAGTCTTTCCGCCGCATCGAAGGAAGCCATCGCGACCGAGCTCGACGGCCTCAAGCAGGAACTGCTCTCCCAGGCCAACACGACGGTCCAGGGGCGAACGGTCTTCGCGGGCAACTCCAATGCCGGGGTGGCCTTCCAGCCGGACTACACCTTCACGGGAACCAGCACGGGCGTCGAACGCCGGGTTGGTTCCGACCAAACGGTCCGTGTCGACGCCGATGGTTCGGCCGTGTTCGGCGCGGGGAGCACATCCGTGTTCGCGCTCATCGACACCATCTCGAGCGACCTGCGTTCGGGTACGAACGTCAGCAGCCAGCTGCAGGCGATCGACAGCAGGATGAGCGCGATTCGCACCCAGTGGGCAGACGTCGGCGGCAGGCAAGCCCAAATCCAGAGCTCCCAGGAGACGAATATGCAACAGACCACGGCCCTGGAGGCCCAGCGGTCCGGAATCGAGGATGTCGACCTGGGCAAGACCATCCTGGACCTGCAGATGCAGAACCTCAGCTACCAGTCGGCACTCGGCGTGACCGCGAAGGTCCTCCAGCCCACGCTCATGGACTTCCTCAAGTGAGCGTGACGCTGACGTTCGTGGCCCCTCCCCCCGGCCTCGAGCCCCTGCTGGACTTCGACCTCGAGACTGTCGATGGCGCGGTCGGGCTGTACGCCATGCACGCAACCGAAGACGCGCAGAAGCGCCTCTATGTGCTGGATGCCGGCATCCACCTGCGCGAGTACACGCCATTCATCTCGGACGAGCAGTGTGCGGTGCTCGACCTGACAGACCCGGAGGACGCGATGGTCCTCGTCGTGGTGAACCCCGCCGCGTCGGGGACGACAGTGAACCTGATGGCGCCCATCGTCGTCAATACGACGTCCGGTATCGGCGCCCAGCTCATTCTCGAGGGCCAGGACTGGCCGCTGCGCGCCGAGCTCGCTGCGTAGAGAAGCACAGCCCATCGGGCATGCGCGTGCCTCAGCATCACGCGTGCGCGCGGCTCAGCGCTTGCGCTTCTCCCGCACCCGCATGTTCAGGTTGATCGGGCTGCCCTCGAAGCCGTAGATCTCGCGCAGGCGCCGCGTGATGTACCTGCGGTAGCCGGGGTCGAGGAACCCGGTCGTGAAGACCACGAATGTGGGCGGGCGGCTCGACGCCTGTGTTCCGAACAGGATGCGCGGCTGCTTGCCACCGCGAACGGGGTGCGGATGCGCCGCGGCCAGCTCGGCAAGGAACGCGTTGAACTTGCCGGTGGCGATCCTGGTATCCCACGACTCGAGCGCGAGCTCCAGCGCCGGGACGAGCTTCTCCATGTGGCGGCCCGTGCGCGCGGAGATGTTCACGCGCGGCGCCCAGGCGACGTGCGCCAGGTCCTGCTCGATCTCCCGCTCGAGGTAGCGACGGCGGTCATCGTCGAGCAAGTCCCACTTATTGAATCCCAGCACGAGCGCGCGACCTGACTCGAGCACGAGGTCGATGATGCGAACGTCCTGCTCGCTGATCGGCTCGGTCACGTCGAGGAGCACGACGGCGACCTCGGCCTTCTCGAGGGCGGCACTCGTACGCAGCGATGCGTAGAAGTCCGCGCCCTGCGCCAGGTGCACGCGGCGACGGATACCGGCCGTGTCGACGAAGCGCCAGACCTTCCCGGCGAGCTCCACCTGCTCGTCCACCGGGTCGCGGGTCGTGCCGGCGAGCTCGTTGACGACGACGCGCTCCTCTCCCACAGCCTTGTTCAGCAGGCTCGACTTGCCAACGTTCGGGCGACCCAGGATGGCGACGCGGCGGGGCCCGCCTACCTCGCGCTTGGCGATCGCGGAGACCTCGGGCAGCACGGCCAAAACCGCGTCGAGCAGGTCGGCAACCCCTCGACCGTGCAGGGCGGAGACGGGAAGCGGTTCGCCGAGCCCGAGGGACCACAGTGCAGCGGCATTGGGCTCCTGGCGAACATCGTCGACCTTGTTGGCGGCGAGGAAGACGGGCTTCCTGGCCTTACGCAGCAGGCGAACGACGTGCTCGTCCGTCGAGGTCGCACCCACGTTGGCGTCGACGACGAAGAGCACGGCATCGGCGAGGTCGATCGCGACCTCGGCCTGCGCGGCGACGGAGGCGTTAATACCGCGCGCGTCCGGCTCCCAGCCACCAGTGTCGACGATCGTAAAGCGGCGCCCATTCCACTCGGCCTGGTACGAGACCCGGTCGCGCGTCACGCCTGGCGTGTCCTCAACGACGGCCTCACGGCGGCCCAGGATGCGGTTGACGAGCGCCGACTTGCCCACGTTCGGCCGGCCGACGATCGCGAGGACCGGGAGCGCGGGCAGGTACGTAATGGCATCGGGATCGTCGCTCGCGGCGTCAAGGATGTCGATGTCGGTTTCGTCGAGCTCGTAGTCGTCGAGGCCGCTGCGCAGCGCGGCAGCCCGCTGGCTCGCGAATTCCTCGTCGAGGTCGGCCAGGCGCGTGACGAGGCCCTCGTCGAGCTCCGGGATCTCGTCCCGATCGTTTTCGTTAGGCATGCGCTTCTCTCACGACGTCGATGACCGCGTCGACGGTCTGCTCGAAGTCAAGGTCTGTTGAATCGACGGTGATGACACCGTCTGCTGCGTTCATGAAGTCGACGACACGGGAATCGGCCCGGTCACGGGAGCGGAGCTGCTCGCCGACGACAGCGGCGGAGTGGCTCGTGAGCTCAGCGGAACGTCGTGCCATTCTAACCTCTTCCGCTGCCGTCAAAAGGATGCGCACGGGCGCATCCGGGGCAACGACCGTCGTGATGTCGCGCCCTTCGACGACGATGCCCGCCCGTGCCGTCGTCGCCACCATCCGGCGAAAGAGCGCGGTGAGGAATTCGCGTACCTCCGGCACGCGCGCCACCGCACTCACGACGGCGGAGATCTCCGGTTCGCGAATCGCCACGCTCACGTCGTGCTCCCCGACGAAGACCTGGTGTTTGTCGGGGTCGGTGCCGATGCGAAAGTCGAAGTCCGGAAGCGCATCGATCACAGCGTGCGCATCCGCCGGGTCGAGCCTGCGCTCGACGACGAACCAGGCGAGCGCCCGGTACGCAGCGCCCGTGTCGAGGAACGCGAAGCCCAGACGGTGGGCGACGGCCTTGCTCACGCTCGACTTGCCGCTTCCTGCCGGTCCGTCGACGGCCACGACGATGGGCAGCGCTGTGGATGGCAGGGCGGTCGCTTCCACTCGCGTCATCCCGCGATCCTCCAGCCGCGGGCGGACAACTCGTCGATCGCGCGCTTCTGGGATTCAGGGAGGACGGCGATCTCGGCGAGGCCGATCTGGGCACCGGGCGAGTGCTCTAGCCTCAGGTCCTCCAGGTTGACCCCGATCTCCCCCAGCTCGGTGAGCAGGCGGCCAAGCTCGCCTGGGCGGTCGTCGACCATGACGACGACCTGCGCGTAGCGACGGTCCTGGCCATGCTTACCCGGCAGGCGAGAGACGCCGGCGTTGCCCCTGGCCAGCTGCTCGGCGAGCGCTCGGCGTGCACCGGGAGCCTCCTGGTCGCCGAGGGCGCCGAGCACGTGGTCGAGGTCGTCGCGGAACGCGCGCAGGATGTCCGCGACGGCTGGCGCATTCGCACCCAGGATCTGCACCCAGAGCTCCGGCTCACTGGCGGCGATCCGCGTGACGTCGCGCACTCCCTGGCCCGCGAGCCTGAGTGCGGCATCCGAGGATCCGGTGAGGCGGCTGGCCATGAGGGTCGAAATGATCTGGGGGGTGTGCGAGACGAGTGCGACGGCGTCGTCGTGCGCGGCCGTGTCCATTTCGACGGGTGTCGCGCCCAGGTCGAGGATGAGGCTCTCCACGAGGCTCAGCCGCGCGCGGGACAGGCCGGGGCGCGTGCAGACGACCCACGGACGGCCGAGGAACAGGTCGGCGCGGGCCGAGATCGCTCCTCCGCGTTCGCGGCCCGCGAGCGGATGCGAGCCCACGTATCGATCGAGGTCAGCGCGCTCCAGGTCAGCGCGCTCCAGGCCTGCGCCGGATGCTTCGAGTGCGGCGAGCGGGGCGACCTTGACGCTGGCGACATCCGTGACGATCGCATTCGGGTACGCGGCCAACTCGGCCGCGACGACGGATGCCGTCAGGTCGGGTGGAACGCACACCACGACGAGCACGGGGTCGGCATCCGGGGTCGACGCGCGACCGGCGCCGTAGTCGATCGCCAGGCTGAGATTCGCCGGTGACGCGTCTGCCAGGAGCACGTCGACACCGCGTGCGCGCAGGCCGAGGCCGACGCTCGCTCCGAGCAGGCCGGCCCCGACAACGCGGACCTGGCCGGCCAGCCGGGACGTTGTGGCGTTCACACTGCACCTCTCGAAGGATTCGAAGAGGCGTTGCGCCCCTAACGTTCGGCCGGGTTCTCCCTGGAAATCGTGAGCAACTGGCCGAGTTCTACCTTAGTCAAGTCGCGCACCTGGCCGACCCGCAGCGTGCCGAGGTGCAGGGGGCCGAATTGCCTGCGCACGAGCTCCACGACCGGGTGACCGACGGCATCCAGCATGCGACGCACGATCCGGTTGCGCCCAGAGTGCAGCGTGAGCTCGACGAGACTGAAGTTGCCCGCGGTGCTGCGTTCGAGCAGCCTGGCCTTGTCTGCGGCGATCGGGCCGTCCTCGAGGTCGATCCCGCGCGTGAGCGACGCGATCACCTGCGGCGTCACGACGCCGGTGACCTTGGCGATGTAGGTCTTGGTGACTCCGAACGACGGATGCGCAAGCACGTGCGCGAGCGCGCCATCGTTGGTCAGGATCAGCAGCCCAGACGTTTCGGCGTCGAGCCTGCCCACGTTGAACAGCCGCTCTTCGTACCCGGCCGTGAATTGTGTGAGGTCCGGCCTGCCGTGCTCGTCGCGCAGGGAGCTGACGACGCCGACCGGTTTGTTGAGCATGAGGTAGCGGCGACTCGGGTCGAGCTGCACGGCTGTGCCGTCGACCGCGACGAGGTCGTTGACCGGGTCGATGCGCCGGCCGAGTTCCGTGACGACCTCGCCATTGACCTCGACACGTCCGGCGGCGATGAGCTGCTCGGAGACGCGGCGGGATGCCACCCCTGCGGCGGCCATGATCTTCTGCAGGCGTTCGCCCTCGGCACTCGCCGGCGAGGGACCTTCGCCGTGATCGCCCGCACCGTTATCGGATGTCACCGTCGAATCCTTCCGCGCCATCGGCGAGTAGTGGGGAGATGTGCGGAAGCTCGTCGATCGAGTTGATGCCGAGCTGGGTCAGCAGCAGCTCAGTCGTCCCGTAGTTGACGGCGCCCGTCTCGCTGTCGGTGAACAGCTCGGTGACGAGTCCGCGGCCGAGCAGAGTGCGGACGACCGAGTCGACGTTGACGGCGCGAATGGATGCGATCGCACCACGACTGATCGGCTGCTTGTACGCGATCACCGCAAGCGTCTCGAGCGCTGCCTGCGAAAGCCTGGTCGGATTCTGGGTCTGGACGAACTCCGAGACGATCCCGTCGAAGTCGCTGCGCACATAGATGCGCCAGCCTCCGCCGACCTCACGCAGCTCGAACCCGCGCCGAACTCCACCGGCGACGCCGTCGAAGTCGGCGACGAGGCGCGCGATCGCCTGCCGCACTGCCGTGACCGGCGCGCCGACGGCCGTCGCGAGTCCGACGACGCCTTGCGGCTCATCCGCCACCATCAGGATCGCCTCGAGCGCGCGATCCACGTCCACGTCTACGTCAGCCACAGCCACGTCATCCGTCATAATCAGCCCCCAGGTTGGCAAGGTTCTCCTCTGACCACTGCTCTGCGGTCCAGCGCACGGTCAGTTCACCGAGCGGCTCGAGCTGTTCGAACGAGACGGCGGCGCGGCGGTACAGCTCGAGCACCGCAAGGAAACGCGCAATGATCACGCCCTGCTGGTCGGCACCCGCGATGAGCTGGCGAAAGGTGAGCGTATCGCCTGAGCGCAGCAGGCCGACGATGTGCGCGGCCTGCTCTCGGATGCTGACCAGCGGTGCGTGCAGGTGGTCGAGTCCCACGGTCGGAATCTGCCGCGGCGTGAGCGCGAGGGTTGCGAGCGCCGCAAAGTCGTCAGCGGTGAGGGTCCAGACCAGTTCGGGGGTGCGCTGTCGGTACTGGTCTTCCAGCCGTACCGAGCGCGCGTGGCGCGTGGACTCCGCCTCGAGACCGCTCTGGAACCACGACGAGGCCTCCTTGAACGCGCGGTACTGCAGCAGCCGGGCGAAGAGCAGGTCCCTGGCCTCGAGCAGCGCAACATCCTCGGCGTCGACGAGCTCGCCCTGCGGCAGGAGCCCTGCGACCTTGAGGTCGAGCAACGTTGCAGCCACGACGAGGAACTCGCTCGCCTCGTCGAGGTTCTTGTCAGAGTCGATCCCGCGCAGGTAGGCGATGAACTCGTCCGTGACGCGGCTGAGCGAGATCTCGGTGATGTCGAGTTCGTGCTTGGTGATCAGCGAGAGGAGAAGGTCGAATGGTCCTTCGAAGTGCCCGAGGTCGACCCGAAACGTGCTCGAGACGGACTCGCCCGCGTCGCCTTCCGCCCGTTGGTCCACTAGCGATGGACTAGGCGACAGCGCCACGCGAGATCAGTTCCCTGCCCAGTTGACGATAGGCGTGGGCGGCGGGGTGTTCTGGAGCGAACTCGGTGATCGGGGTCCCGGCGACGGAGGCATCCGGGAATTTGACGGTACGGGAGATCACGGTCTCGAGCACACGGTCGCCGAACGCGTCGACGACGCGGTCGAGCACTTCGCGGGAGTGCAGCGTACGTGAGTCGAACATCGTGGCAACGATGCCGTCGAGCTGGATCGCCGGGTTCAGGCGCTCGCGCACCTTGTCGATGGTCTCGATCAGCAGCGCGACACCGCGCAGGGCGAAGTACTCGCACTCGAGCGGGATGAGCACGCCGTGGCTCGCAGTCAGCGCGTTGACGGTGAGGATGCCGAGTGACGGCTGGCAGTCGATCAGGATCACGTCGTAGTCGTCGCTCACCTTGCGCAGCACGCGTGCGAGGATCTGCTCGCGCGCGACCTCGTTCACGAGGTGCACCTCGGCGGCGGAGAGGTCGATGTTAGCCGGGATCACGTCGAGCCCGGGAACGCCAGTATGCCGGATCGCCTCTGCGGGGTCCTTAGCTCCGGAAAGCAGCAGGTCGTAGATCGTGGTGACGTCGTGGGTCTGCACCCCGAGCCCTGCCGAGAGCGCACCCTGCGGGTCGAAGTCGACGGCGAGCACGCGGCGGCCCATCTCGGCCAGCGCTGCGCCCAGGTTGATGCTCGTCGTGGTCTTGCCGACGCCACCCTTCTGGTTGCAGAGGGCGATGATGCGGGCGGGCCCGTGGCTCTTGAGCTTCTTCGGTTCGCGGAAGACGCGCAGCTTACGTCCGGTCGGGCCGACCGGGGCGACGACGGGGCCGTCATCGAAGCCGGGGAGCTCTTCCCTGTCATCCTGGATGCGCGTCACGTGCGAAACCCTCGTTCCCTGTTCTCAGCCCTGTTGTGCCCTGTTTCCCCGCTCCCGAGTCTAGCGACGCACCGCGGTCCAACCTGTGCGCATCGCCGTCGGCGTTGAGTCTTGCGCTCACTTGGCGCGCAGCCGACCGCGCTGAGCAAGCGCCCCTCGCGCCTCACCTGGCGCGCGGATGCGCGGTCGTGTACATGTCGCGGAGCGTGTCGGCGGTGACGAGGGTGTAGATATGGGTGGTCGCAACTGAGGAGTGGCCGAGGAGCTCCTGCACGACGCGCACATCCGCCCCACCCGTGAGCAGGTGCGTGGCGAAGGAGTGCCGCAACGTGTGCGGCGAGATCTCGATGTCGAGGCCGGCCCGTTCGGCGGCCGCGCGGATGATAAGCCACGCGTTCTGCCGGGAAACCCGCTGGCCGCGTGCACCAAGGAAGAGCGCCGGCGTCGATTTGCCACGCACCGAAAGCACGGGTCGCGCGCGAACGAGGTACGCGTCGATCGCCTCTCGGGCGTACCTGCCGAGTGGCACGATCCGCTGCTTGTTGCCCTTGCCGGTCAGCCGCACGATCTCCTCGTCGAAGACGTCGTCGACGTTGAGGCTCACGGCCTCCGTCACGCGCGCACCCGTCGCATAGAGCAACTCGAGCAGCGCCTTGTCGCGCATGGCCTGGATGTCGTCGCCGTCTGTCGCCGCGAGCAGCGCGTTCACCTGCTCGATCGAGATGGCCTTCGGCAGCCTGCTTGCGACCTTGGGTGGTTTGACCTCGTGGGCGACATCCTGCGCTACGAGCTGCTCCTCGAGCATGAACCGGTGCAACCCGCGCACCGTCGACAGCATGCGAGCCACCGAGGATGCACCGAGCGGGGCATCCTCGCGCGTGCCGAGATCGCCGGAGAACTCCGAGATCTGCTGCTGACCGATCGCGGCGGGGTCGCTCACGCCGCGCTCGGCGAGCCACGACACGTATGCGCCGAGGTCGCGACGGTACGCAGCAACGGTGTTGGGCGAAAGCCCGCGTTCAATCGAGACATGCCGCAGGTACGAATCCACGGCCGCCTCCAGCGTCATGACGCAGGCGCCCCGAGCTTCGGATGCCGCAGCCAGAGGCTCTCAGCATCGCCGAGCGTCGCCCATCCCGCCTCACGCGACGCGTGCGCCGCAAGTGCACCGATCACGAGCGATGGATTCTGCACGCGCCTGGCGAGCACGGCCTCGACGACCTCGTCGAGCGGAACCCAGCGAACCTCGATGTCTGCCTCTTCCTCGGTTCGGGCGAAGACCTCGCTCGCCGCACGAACTCCACGGGCAAGGTAGACGCGGATCGCCTCGTCGCTGCCGCCGGGTGAGGTGTTGAACTCGGCCAGGACACTCCAGTCGTCCGCCTCGAGATCCGCCTCCTCGGCGAGTTCACGCTGCGCAGCGACGAGCGGAAGCTCTCCGGCTTCGTCGAGCAGGCCGGCGGGGATCTCCCAGTCGCGGTGCCGGATCGGGTGCCGGTACTGCTTGATCAGCAGGACGCGCTCGCGCTCATCCATGGCCAGCACGGCGACGGCGCCAGGGTGGTCGACGAACTCGCGCACGATGGGGTGCCCGTTGTAGCTGAACTCCTCGCGGCGGATGTCCCACACCCGCCCCTCGAAGACCACCTCGCTCGCAATGATGTCGACCTCGGCCGGCTCATCAGAGAGCGGAGCGTCCTCGTATGCGCCGGCCTCGTGCGCGCCAGCCTCGTTGGGCAGCATGGGGCTAGGCATCTTCTCTGACCTCGAACAGGCGGCTTGCCTTCTGCCGATCGAGCGCAGCACCGACCAGTCCGCGGAACAGTGGGTGGGCGCGGTTCGGACGAGACCGCAGCTCGGGATGCGCCTGCGTGCCGACGTAGAACGGGTGCACGTCGCTTGGAAGCTCGACGTATTCGACCAGGTGACCGTCCGGCGAGGTCCCGGAGAACCAGAGGCCGGCTTCGGCGATCTGCTCGCGGTAGCCGTTGTTCACCTCGTAGCGGTGGCGGTGACGCTCCGACGCCTCTGGCGCGCCGTACAGCTCCGAAACGAGGGAGCCTGGCGCGAGCGTCGCGGGATACAGGCCGAGGCGCATGGTTCCGCCCAGGTCTCCGCCCGCGATGATCTCGACCTGTTCGGCCATCGTCGCGATGACCGGAAACTCGGTGTCAGGGTCGAATTCAGACGAGGATGCCCCGGCCAGTCCGACTTCGTTGCGCGCGTACTCGATGACCATGCATTGCAGGCCGAGGCACAGCCCGAGAGCTGGAATGCCATTCTCCCGGGCGAAACGCAGGGCGCCGACCTTGCCCTCGATGCCGCGCACGCCGAAGCCACCAGGCACGCAGATGCCGTCGACGTCCGAGAGCTCACGCGCCGCGCCGTCTGCCGATTCGCACTCGTCGGACGCGATCCACTTGAGCGCCACCTTGGCGTGATGGGCGAAGCCTGCTGCGCGCAGCGCCTCGGTCACCGAGAGATACGCGTCCGGCAGGTCGACGTACTTGCCGACGAGGCCGATGGTCACTTCGTGCTTGGGCTCGTGCACGGCCTCGAGGAGCTCGCTCCAGCCATCCCAGTTGACATCGCTCGCCACGAGGCCGAGCTGGTCGATGATGTACGCGTCGAGGCCCTGCTCATGCAGCATGGTCGGGATGTCGTAGATGCTGGACACGTCCACCGCGTTGACGACGGCTTGCTCGTCGACGTCGCACATGAGTGCGATCTTTCGCTTGTTCGACTCGGAGACGGGGCGGTCGCTGCGCAGCACGAGGGCATCCGGCTGGATACCGATCGAGCGCAGGGCCGCGACGGAGTGCTGGGTCGGCTTGGTCTTCTGCTCCCCAGAGGCATTCATGTACGGCACGAGCGAAACGTGTACGAAGAAGCAGTTCTTGCGCCCGAGTTCGTGGCGCACCTGGCGAGCGGCCTCGATGAACGGCTGGGACTCGATGTCGCCGACCGTGCCACCGATCTCGGTGATGATGACGTCGGGCTGTGGGTCGTCGCTGGCTTGCAGGCGCATGCGCCGCTTGATCTCGTCCGTGATGTGCGGGATGACCTGGACCGTGTCCCCCAGGTATTCGCCGCGGCGCTCCCTGGCGATGACGGCTGAATAGATCTGACCGGTGGTGACGTTGGCTGCCTGGCTCAGGTTGATGTCGAGGAAACGCTCGTAGTGGCCGATGTCGAGATCCGTCTCGGCGCCGTCATCCGTGACGAACACCTCGCCGTGCTGGAACGGGTTCATCGTGCCAGGATCGACGTTCAGATATGGGTCGAGCTTCTGCATGACGACGCGCAGCCCCCGCGCGGTCAGGAGGTTGCCGAGGCTGGCTGCCGTGAGGCCCTTGCCCAACGAAGAAACGACACCACCGGTCACAAAAATGTGTTTGGTAATGCCGTTTGAAGTACCCGCGTTTGTAATGTCCACCACGGGCTTCCACCCTATCAGCATCGACGCGCCCGGGGATTACGAGAGCGCGCCGGATTACGAGAGCGCGCCGGATCTGGCAAGTTCGAGCAGTTCCCGCGCGTGTTCGAGCCCGCTCTCGGAGTCCGGCAGTCCGGACAGCAGCCGCGCCATCTCCGCGGTCCGTTCCTCCCCCACGAGCTGCCGCACGCTCGACGCAGTCACCGAGCCATCGCTGCCCTTGACCACGCTGAGGTGGTTGGTCGCGAACGCCGCAACCTGCGCGAGGTGCGTGACGACGATGACCTGCGCCGACTCGGCAAGCCTGGCCAGCCGGCGGCCGATCTCGATCGCGGATGCGCCGCCGACGCCGGCGTCGATCTCATCGAAGATGAAGGTCGGTACGGGGTCCGCCCCTGCGATGACGACCTCGATCGCGAGCATCACGCGGGAGAGCTCACCACCGGATGCGCCGCGCCCGAGGGCGCGCGGCTCCGCTCCCCCGTGCGGCTGCAGCATGATCGTCACCTGGTCTTTGCCCGCGAGCGCGAACTCCTCGCGCTCGCTCACATCGATGACGACGCGGGCATCAGCCATGGCGAGCGCCGTGAGCTCTGCCGACACCTCCTCGCCCAGGTCCACAGCCGCTGCGCGGCGCAAGGACGTGAGGGACGCAGCGAGCTCGGCGACGAGTCCGCTGTCTGCCTCGACGTCGCGCGCCAGTTGCTCGATCCGCTCGGAGTCGCCGTCGAGCTCGAGCAGTCGTGCGCTTCCGGTGTCGAGACGCTCGATCACGTCGTCGAGCCCCGGACCGTACTTGCGCGCGAGTGCATTGAGTTCCGCCCTGCGCTCCTGCACGATCTCGAGCTCGCGTGCACCATCTGCATCGAGACCGGCGAGGTAGGTCGAGAGCTGGGCCGCGACATCCGATACGAGGTAACTCGCGTTCGAGAGCGATTCGGAGATCGGCGCGAGGGCCGCGTCGTGCGCGACGACCCGATCGAGGTTCCTGCGAGCCGACTCGATCAGGCCCACCACGTCGGCGTCGTCGGATTCTTCTGCCGACACGAACTCGCGCGCACTCGCGGCGGCGATACGCAGGTCCTCCAGGTTGTTGAGCCGCTCCGCACGCTCGGCGAGCTCGACGTCTTCGCCCGGTTGCGGGGCGACCGTCTCGATTTCGGCCATCGCCACACGCAGGTCTTCCGCCTCGCGCACGCGCCTGGTCTGCTCTGCGACGAGTTCATCGAGCTCAGCCTGGTTGTCGCGCCAGCGGTGGAAGGCGTGCTGGTAGTTTTCGAGCACGACCGCGAGCTCGGCGCCGGCAAAACGGTCAAGCGCCTCGCGCTGGGCGACGGCGGAACGCAGTCGCACCTGGTCGGACTGGCCGTGCACGACGACGAGCTGTTCACCCAGCTCGGTCAGGACGCTCACGGGCGCGCTGCGGCCACCGACCACCGCCCTGCTTCGCCCCTCGGATGACACGGAGCGGCTCAGGACGAGTTCGGCCGTGCCGGAGTCGGCGATCGGGTCGAGGTCGCCACCGGCATCACGAACCCGGTCGACGACCTCGCCAGCGTCGTCGATCCGCCATCGGCCTTCGACCCAGGCCTGGTCGCTGCCCTGACGGACCGCGCCCGTGTCAGCGCGAGCGCCGAGGAGCAGGCCGAGCGCCGAGACCACCATGGTCTTGCCAGCTCCGGTCTCCCCCGTCAGCGCGGTGAATCCCGGCCCGAGAGGCAGGGAGGCGTCGGCAATGACGCCCAGGCCCCGGATCGAAATCTCCTCAATCACGGCCCACCGGCCCGCGCCAGCCTGTGACCGGAAGGTTGAATTTCTTCACGAGCCGGTCGGTGAACGGCCCCGTGTGCAGGCGAGCCAGGCGCACGGGAACAGGCGACCGCCGAACGATGACGCGCGCCCCCCGCGGCAGGTCGTGCGCGCGCCGGCCGTCGCACCAGAGGACCCCGCTATCCCCGACGCTGTCCAGGACTTCGACCGCGAGCGACGAGTTCGCGTCCACCACGAGTGGTCGCGCGAAGAGGGCGTGCGCGCTCAGCGGAACCAGGAGCAGCGCGGCGAGCCCGGGCCAGACGACCGGGCCCCCAGCCGAGAACGCGTACGCGGTCGAGCCGGTCGGCGTCGACAGCACGACGCCGTCACAGCCGAAGCTTGACAGGGGCCGTCCGTCGACCTCGATGACCACCTCGAGCATCCGCTCCCGGCTGGACTTCTCCACCGTCGCCTCGTTGAGCGCCCAGCTTTCGTAGATGACTTCGTTGTCGACCTTCACGCGCACGCTGATCGTCATGCGCTCTTCCACCTCGTAGTCGCCGGAGAGCCCGCGCTCGACGGCCTGCGCGAGGTCGTCGCGTTCACTTTCGGCGAGGAACCCCACGTGGCCCAGGTTGATGCCGAGCAGCGGCGCCGTGCAGCCACGCACGAGCTCAGCCGCCCGAAGGATCGTTCCGTCGCCGCCGAGGACGACCACGAGCTCGAGTTCTGCAGGTTGCACGTCCTGACCGAGGACGGCCAGTTGGCCGAGGCTCGGGTCGGCGGCGAGCAGGTCGCGCCGCTCGTCAGCACTGAGCACGGGCGTTACGCCCGCCTCGATGAGCTGGGCACACACCTGGATGCCGGCCGTAAGTGAGTCCGCGCGGCCAGTGTGCGCGACGACAAGGATGTACCGTGCGGGTGCAGCCATTCGCGTCACGCTCCAACCATCGCGGTGATCTGGTTCAACCATTCTGTCGGATTACGGCCAACACGTGCGCTCAACCAGACCAGGTACTCATGGTTTCCTTGGCTTCCCGCGATTGGGGAGGGGATGACCCCCGCCGTGCCGACGCCAAGATCGTGGGCCGCCCACAGGACGCCCGTGACCGCATCCGCCCGCAGTCCTGCGCTTCGCACGATGCCCTCCTTGATGCCCGTTCGCCCGACTTCGAACTGGGGTTTGACGAGGAGGACGAAATCCGCGGCGTCCTCCGCGGTCGCCACGAGCGCCGGCAGCACGGTGGTGAGCGAGATGAAGGAGAGATCGGCCACCACGAGTGTCGGGCGCACCTCCGCCCCGATCAGCCCGGCGAGCAACTCGCGGGTCAGGTGCCTGGCGTTCACGCCCTCGCGCGAGACGAGGCGCTTCTCCCCGGCAAGAACGGGGGCAAGTTGCCCGTGGCCGACATCCAGCGCGATCACCTGCCGCGCGCCCCGTTCGAGAAGTACCTGGCTGAACCCTCCCGTCGATGCGCCGACATCCATCGCGACACGGTCGTCAACGGGAACATCGAAGGCGTCGAGCGCGGCGATGAGCTTGTGTGCGCCACGACTCACATAGTGATCGGATGCCGCCACAGCCAGCACCTGGTCGTCACCGACCTTCGCGGACGGCCGCACAACGGCAACGCCGTCGACCGTCACGAGTCCGTCGGCGATGAGCGACGCAGCGTGGGTCCTCGATCGGGCGAGCCCGCGTTCTGCGAGTGCGACGTCGACCCGCGCCTCAGGCATTGCCCCGAGAAACGTCTCCGCCCTCGAGCCGGTCGCGCAGTTCGTCGTTCAGCTGCGTGTACGCCTCAGCCCTCGTCGCGAGCGGCTGGTCTTCGATCACGCGCAACCGGGGAACGAGCGCGTCGTCAGGCATCGAATCGTCGGGGTTCACAATCTCCACGCTAGCGCTTCGACCCTGAATGCGCGGTCAGGCGTACAGTCGCTCGGGGACCTCGAGTCCGTAGATCGCCCGACCGGAGTTCCAGATCACCGCACACGCCGCGCGCAGGAGGTCGAGCTTGGAGTCGCCGTCGGCGACGACCTCGACATCGTTTCCCTTGATACGCACGACCGCGGTACCGACCGTCGCCGTCGCGCCGTCCTTGGAGAAGACCGTCTCCGGATATGGCTCGTGCAGGCCGCGCAGGTCGTCGAGAATGTAGCGCGGCCGCGAGTTCGCGTCAGCCGCGATCAGTTGCTTCGCCCTGTCGATGCCCGTCAGCACGAGCACGGCATCGATGCCGGCACGATTCGCACCCAGGATGTCGGTGTCGAGACGATCTCCGATGAAAAGCGGCCGGGATGCCCCGAACCGCACGATGGCCTCCTCGAAGATCGCGACCTCCGGCTTGCCCGCCACGATCGGCAGCCGCCCGACGGCGGTGTGCACGGCAGACACGAGCGTGCCGTTGCCGGGCGCGATACCGCGTGCGACCGGGATCGTCCAATCGGTGTTCGTCGCAATCCACGGGATGCCGTCTCCCGTGTGGCTGTGCAGCGCGAACGCTGCCTCTGCGAGGTCCTTCCAGCCAACTTCCGGCGCGAAGCCCTGGATCACGGCCGCCGGAGCGTCCTCCGCCGAGCGCACGGCAACGAAGCCGGCCTTCTCGACCTCATGGACGAGTCCTTCCCCACCGACGACGAGCACGGGCGCCCCGCCCGACACGTGTTCGGCCAAGAGCCGCACCGCGGCCTGCGGCGATGTCACCACATCGCTCGGCTCGACGGCGAGTCCCAGCGACGTGAGGTGCTCTGCGACGGAGGCGTCGGTGCGTGACGCGTTGTTCGTGATGTATCCAACACGAGCGGATGCCGCCACCCGATTCAGGCTCTCGACGGCGTGCGCGATCGCGGCGGCACCCGTGTAGACGACGCCGTCCAGGTCGGCGAGGACGACATCCACGCCGTCGAGTGGCGTTGTCACGCTACTTCTCCTGCGAAAAATCGGCATCGGTCTCTGGTTGCTCATCAGGGGCGTCGTTCTCGACGCCATCGCCGCCGGCGTTCACATCGCTTTCGGCCACATCGCGCTCGAACACGTCATCAGCATCGAGCACGTCATCGTCCTCGACGTCATACTCGACATCCTCCTCGAACACGTCGATCGTCTCGTCGCCGCCCTCGTCCTCCGCTGTTCCGAGAGCGCGCTCGGCACGTGTCGCACGCTCACGCCAGACACTCGCATCGGCGCCACGACCGAGTTCGTCAAGGACGTCGGCGTACGCATGGAACAGGTCAGGGCTCCATGAGAACGCGCGGTTGGGGTCGAGCTGTGGAATCTCGAGTTCGGTCAGGGCCGCCTCGTTCTGTCCGAGGTCGAGTCGCGCCCCGGACATCGCGATCGCGAGCGAGACCTGCACGTCGGCCGGCAGCGCGGCACGGTCGACGGATCGGCCGAGCTCGAGCGCCCGATCGGCACGCCCGACGCCACGCTCGCTGTCGACCATGAGAGGGAGCTGGTCGTTGGATCCGGAGATCCGCCTGTGCGTTCGCAGCTCGCGCAGCGCGAGTGCGAAGTCGCCGATCGCGTACGCCGTGATCGCGAGCGTCTCGCGTACGACTCCGATCCGGCCGGCTCGCCGAGCGGCCGAGAGAGCGTGGCTGTGTGCCAGCTCGGGTTCGTCCTCGATCAGACGGGCAGCCATGACGAGGTGCCGTGCGACCCAGTCGGCGTTGTCCTTGCTCAGGGTCCGCAGTTCGTTGCGCGCGACCTTGTCGAGGTCCCGTGCCTGGACCTCGTCCGGAATCTCTGGATCCTCGTGCCGAGGCCGCACCGAGCGCAGCTCACGCGCAAGCCTCTCTTCTTCGGTCAGCTCGCGCTCGAGGTCCCTCGCGCCGCGATCGCCGCGTGCTGGCCTGCCCTCACGGGTCCACAACTTCTTCTCGCCATCGGATGCCCGCCCACCGCCGCGGGGACGCTCACCATCCTTCACCCACGGCTTGCGCTCGCCATCACGCGGCTTCGCGTCACGACCCCAGGACTTCCGATCGCCATCGGCCGGCTTGCCATCTCGTGACCACGGCTTACGCTCACCGTCAGCGGGCTTGCCGCCGCGCGACCAGGGCTTGCGCTCACCATCAGCGGGCTTCGCGGTCCGCGGACGCTCGCCATCCCGCGACCAGGGCTTCCGCTCACCATCGGCAGGCCTCGCGGTCCGCGGACGCTCACCATCCCGCGACCAGGGCTTCCGCTCACCATCGGCAGGCCTCGCGGCCCGCGGACGCTCACCATCGGCAGGCTTCCCATCCCGTGACCACGGCTTACGCCCACCGTCGCCGGAGCGCTGCGGACGCGCATCCCGATCCCACTGCTTCTGCTCACCATCGCGCGGTTTCGCATCACGCGACCACGGCTTGCGCTCGCCATCCCGCGCCGGATGCGCACCATCCCGCGCCGGGCGCGCATCGTCGCGCTGGGGACGCACGCCATCGCGCTGGGGGCGCACGCCATCGCGCTGGGGGCGCGCACCATCGCTCCTCGAAGACCTGGCCTCACCCGCACCGTCGCGGCGACTGCGATCGGACGCTCCGCCGCGACCGGATTCACGCCTCGGCGCGCCGTCACGGCGGCCGGATCCATCGTCGCCTCGTCCGGAACCGCCGCGAGGGCCACGCCCGGTGGATGATGAATCGCTCACGACAGCTCCTGTTGCTCGATTTGTTGCGGCCTCGGTAGCCTACGTCACCCCGGCGGGGTCTCGTGGTGGCTTAACGGGGAATGGCCACCCATTGCTGGGTGGCCATTTCACGAAAGAAGTCCGGCGGTGTCCTACTCTCCCACAGGGTCCCCCCTGCAGTACCATCGGCGCAGAGAGTCTTAGCTTCCG
>JAVECW010000162.1 GCA_030841285.1 Microbacteriaceae bacterium | reverse complement strand
GCATCGGTCAGTCGAAGCTCGTAGTTGCGACGATCTTTCGTGCTCCGCTCTCGGGCGAGGAGATCTTTCCTTTCGAGTTCGTCGATGAGCACGACGACCCTGCTGGCGCCGACGCCCAGACGCGCAGCCAGCGTCTGCTGACTCATTCCCGGCTCGATGGCGATCAGTCGCAAAATTCCGACGTCACTCGGCTGGAGGCCGAGAACCGTCAGACGTTCCGCGAAGCGCGACGCCGCAAAGCCCCCGACCTGTGACAACAGAAAGCCGACGCGCTGCGAGACATCGCGACGCCGAGGGTTGATGTCGATTTCATTCACCAGAAAATAGTATCAGCAACAGAATCGTTCTGTGGTATGAATGATTCCATGAGAGATACGAACTTCGGCCGGCTTGGCCAACCCACCGACGTCGCCGAGGCCGTCGCCTTCTTTGCCTCAGACCAATCGTCATGGATCACCGGAACCGTTCTGGACATCACTGGAGGTATGACACTATGACAACCGCAACGGCCACCACGGCCAAGCCATCGCAGTCCGGCCCGCCCCTGCCGCCCATTGCGATCGCTACCGTCGCGCTCTTCATGGCCTCGCTTATGCTGCCGATCATCCTCACGGGCGGAAGCACCTATCCGTCGCCGTATTCCGACGAGGCGACCATCGTCGGGTACTTCCGGTCCAATCCCGGGCCGGTCCTCTTCACGGCACTCCTGCAATTCGCCGCGTCCCTGCCCCTTGTGATCTACGCTGCGACCGCGTCGGTGCGACTTAACCGGCTCGGTGTACGGGCGCCTGGCGTGACCATCGGGCTGGTCGGAGGCGTGCTGGCCTCCTCGTCAATGGCCCTGTCTGCACTTCTGAACTGGACTCTTACACGGCCAGAGATCCTCCAGAACGTAGGTTCTGTGCGGCTTGTGCACGACCTCGCCTTTATTATCGGAGGCCCCGGATTCATCGTGCCGAGCGGCCTGCTCATCGCTGGCATCGCCGTGCCAGCGCTACTCGCTCGACTCTTGCCGCGGTGGCTTGCCTGGGCGGGTCTCGTCATCGCCGCACTCGCGATGCTTGCCACCCTTTCTGTTGCCATCCCGGAACTCTCGATCCTCCTCCCGATCGTGCGCTTCCCGTCCCTCGCGTGGATCGTCCTCACCGCGTTCCAGCTCCCCGTGAGGCCTCGAGCAGCCAATGACAAGGTCGCATCATGACCGATCCGATGGTCGACAAGTCGATCCGCTTTCAGCGACCGGATCGTGCGCTCACATTCAACGAACTGCTGCGGCGACCAGGCTCGCTACCGACGTTCCCAGCGCACATCTACTCGTTCAGTGCGGCGTCGGCGTCAGCTTTTGGTAGGCGTCAGTGGCGTGCCACTCGACGTCGGCAAGGAACTCGGCGGCCGCAGGGCGGCCGAAGTAGAAGCCCTGCATCGAGTCGCAGCCGAGCCGACGGAGGTGGAGGGCTTGTGCAGCCGTTTCGACGCCTTCCGCCGTGACGTGGAGCCCCAGATTGTGGGCCAGCTCGACGACGGAATTGAGGATCGGAAGGGTCTCACCGCCGGTCCTGATCCCATCGACAAACGACCTGTCGACCTTGATGATGTCCACCGGCAGCTCCTGGAGCCGCCCGAGGGACGAGTACCCCGTCCCGAAATCGTCCAGCGACACCCGGATGCCGTGCGAACGCAACTGGGACAGCTGATCGATCACCCGGAGGGCTGGGTCGGGGAATGCGCTCTCCGTTACCTCAAGAATCAGCTGGCTCGGATCAACGCCCGCTGAGGCGAGGATGTGGAGAACGTCACGCGCAAAGTTTGGCTCCCGTAATTGCACGGCCGAGATGTTCACGGCGACCGAGCGCAGGTTGTCGCCAGCCAGCCAATCGTGAAGCTGGGCGCAGGTCAGCGTGAGGATTTCCCGGCCGATGGCATTGATAAGCCCGCTGGTTTCTGCAGCGGCAATAAAGTCCAGAGGGGGAATCAGACTCTCGGCGTGGCGCCAGCGTACAAGCGCCTCGACCTGGGTGGCGCCGCCAGCTTCGACGCTCACGATCGGCTGATAATGGACGACGATTTCGCGGCGTTCCACCGCGTAGCGCAACCCGGATTCGAGCTCGTTGCGAGCGACGAGCTCGCTCATCATGTCGGGTCGGAATCGGACGAAGCGGCTTTTGCCTGCGGCCTTGGCGACGTAGATGGCGATGCCGGCACGGCGGAGCAGATCGGATGCCGGGAGCTGCTGGTCTCCGGTCGTTGCAAGCCCCAAGCTGACACTGGGTTGGAATTCCTTGCCCTCAAGGCGGAACGGTGCACTCAGCGCTCGCACGATCCGGGCCGCGACGTCGTCAGCGTCCATGTCGCCTGTCAGCAGCACCGCGAATTCGTCACTGCCGAGCCGGGCCACGGTGTCATTGGGCGCAACGCGGTCGAGCAAGCGTCGACTGGCTCCGATAACCAAAGCATCGCCCGCCTGGCGACCGAGGATGTCATTGACTTCCTCGTAATCGTCCAAGTCGAGAAGGAGCACGTGGATAGGTCCAGTGGTGGGACCTTCGAGTGCGTCCTCAAGCTCCCTGTCGAAGAAGGCGCGATTGCCCAGGCCTGTAAGGGAGTCTCGGAAGGCAAGGCGTTCGAGATCCATTTCGATCGGGAACTCGGAACCGTTGGGACGGAGACCGTAATATTCGCCATCCTCGCCTGTCATCAATCAGAGCTAACGGGTCTCAGTTGCGGATCATCCTGGGGCGAACTAAAGCGTGAAGCCGGTTGTGGTACGCCGAACAAGAATCCCTGGCCGAGCACGATGCCGTACTCGAGTGCTCGCGTTGCACGCGATTCGAACTCCAACGCGCTCGCCAACACGGAGGCGCCTGTGTCGTTCGCCATCGAGACGAACGCTTCGATCAGAGACGTGTCGGATGTCTCCAACTGTGCGGTCAGCGATGCTGACAGCTTGATCACATTCGGTCCCATGAACCGGATGTGGTCAAGTGTCGAATAGCCCGCGCCGCCCCCGTCTACGAGCACGCGCCACGGCGCGAGGCTGCCGATGAGAGCGCGCAACCGGGGGTAGTTTGTCACGCGGTGATGTTCAGTGATCTCGATCCCGACCGGTCTGTCGGCGGCCTCGAGAATTCGATTGAGACGCACCGCCTCCAGGCTGAGCGGCGAGAGATTCACAGTGATCGGGATGCCGGCAGGCAAGGCTCGTGCCGCGTCGACCGCTTTCTCAGCCGCGGTGAGTTCCAGGTCGACGTCTCCGCCCTCGCGGCCGGGATCGACAAAATGGGCAAGAGGTGATGAGCCACTTGTAAATCTACTCAGCGCCTCGTACGCAACGACAGTTCGACTGGTGAGGTCGACGATCGGTTGGAAAACAACCTCGAAATCGCCTGGATACGCCACTGGTGCCCCCCGGACCGGTGAATCAAAGCTCGCGCTGATCGCGCTTTGTGCGGCACGCGTCGGTGCGACCGCTCGTGTCCGGACATCATACGCCGCGCGGCGGGATCACGGTTGAAGTCGTGGATATTGCCCCGACACCGAGCGCGGACCGGGTCTACAATCACGAATGGGGGTGGCCTTTTCTTGAGGGCATCAGCGACGGAGGGGGATTCCGTGGCGTTAAGTACAGAACCGATTACTTTCACGGGCACGTCGCGACGCGCGGTGCGCGCCGGGATTCTCGGAGCGGCCATTTTCGTGGTGCTCCTTCTCGGTGGCGTGGTCGCCCTTGGTCCGGGAACGCCTGAAGCTCAGTCGTTCGGCGATTTCGCAAACTTGCTCGCGGTGATGACTGCGTGCGTCAGTTGTCTTCGCGCTTCGCAGCGGCGCGGACAGGATGCGCGTGCGTGGCTGTTCATGGGCGTTGCGTTGGCGGTGTGGGCGTTATCCCAGGCGTTGTGGACGTTCTACGGGCTCACACTGGATCATCAGTATCCCTTCCCGTCGGTAGCTGACGCGGGCTTCATCGGATACTCGGTTCTCGCGGCCATTGCCCTGTTCTCATTTCAGGGCAGCCGTACCTCGGGGGTCGCGTTGCTGCGGACGGGCCTGGACGTGGGCGTCATCGCCTCTGCGACCCTATTCGTGAGTTGGATCACCGTATTGGGCACTGTTTATCGAGATGAATCGCTCGGCACCCTCGGCAGGCTCACAGGGCTGGGTTATCCGATCGTGGACGTTGTGATCACCTCGCTGGTCCTCGTGCTGGCCATGCGCAGGGTTCCTGGGCAGCGACGGTCGTGGCTGACCTTGGGCACCGGATTGCTCGTCCTGACGTTAACCGACAGCACGTACGTGCGCCTGACTTTTGAGGGTGTCACCGGTCTCACTGGCACTCCACTCACGATCGGCTGGGGGCTGGCGTTTCTTCTCATCGCTCTCGCCGCTCTGACTCCCCAGGGCGGCGCGCGCTCACGGGCGGATGGACGCGCTTACACCCTGGTGCTCGAGCTGCTGCCGTACATTCCAGTCGCCGCGGCAGTTGTCCTGGCCTTCCTCAACACCGTGGCCGATCCGTTTCTCGTGGTCAGCGGACTGGTTGTGCTCGTGCTCGTGATTCTGCGGCAGGTGCTGATCGTGTATGAGAACGTTTCCCTCACGCGTGAACTCGAGCAGAAGGTCGCCAAGCGGACGGCCGATCTCTCGCTCGCTCGCGAAGAGGCGCTCGAGGCGAGCCGATTCAAGTCCGAATTCCTGGCGACCATGAGCCATGAGATCCGCACGCCGATGAACGGGGTCATCGGCCTGACGACCCTGCTTCTCGACACCTCCCTCAACCAGACCCAGCGGCAATACGCCGAGGGGGTGCAGGGTGCGGGCCATGCACTGCTGACCCTGATCAACGACATTTTGGACTTCTCGAAACTTGAGGCCGGGAAGGTCGAGCTGGACAATGCGCCGTTCGATCCGCGGACACTGGTGGAGGAAGTCGCCGGTCTCCTGAGCGAGAGCGCACGGGCGAAAGGCCTTGAGCTCATCGCGTTTTGCAGCCTGGGAGTTCCGGCGAAACTCGTCGGCGACTTCGGGCGCATTCGACAGATCCTCTTGAATCTCGCGTCCAACGCCGTCAAGTTCACCACGTCGGGCGAGGTCGCCATCCGTGTCGACGTCCAGGAACCTGACGGTGATCGACCACGCGTGCGATTCGAGGTCCGGGACACGGGGATCGGGGTCGATGAGCCGGATCACGCGCGACTGTTCGAATCATTTTCGCAGGCCGACGCATCCACCACCCGGCGCTATGGCGGCACCGGACTCGGCCTTGCTATCTCCCGACGACTGACGCACACGATGGGCGGCGAGATCGGGCTGACCAGCAGGCTAGGGGAGGGGAGCACCTTCTGGTTCGTTCTTCCTCTGGCGAAGGCACCCGACCGGCCTCACGACGCGACCGCGAACGTCGAGCCCGACATCTCATCCGCCCGCCTGGCGGGTCGACGTGTGCTTGTCGTCGACGACAACGCGACGAATCGGCTGGTGCTGGAATCCCAGCTGGGAGGCTGGAATATGATCCCCGAGTCCGTGGCGGACGCGGCATCCGCGCTGGAGAAGGCTCGTGAGGCGGCGGCCGCAGGTCGGCCTTTCGACATCGCGGTGCTCGACATGTGCATGCCTGAGATGGACGGACTTCAGCTGGCCCGCGCGATCTCAGCCGACGAGAATCTGCGTCCCATCTCTTTGATCATGCTCACATCAACGCCCCAGATGGATCGAGCAGAGCTGTCCGCGGCCGGCATCCGGCAGTGGTTGATGAAGCCCGTGCGCAGCTCCGAACTCTACGACCGGCTCCTCTTGCTCGTGGCTGATCCGCCCCCAACCGCTCCTGCGCGGGTGGCGCAGCACAGCCCGGATTCTCCTTCGCTGGGCCTGGTGCTCGTCGTCGAAGACAACGAAGTGAATCAGCTGGTTGCGCGCGAAATGGTCACCAAACTCGGTTATCGAGTGGAGGTGGCGACCGACGGAGCAGAAGCCGTCACTGCTGTGGCGGGCACCTCGTATCGCGCGGTTTTGATGGACTGCCACATGCCGGTGATGGATGGCTTCGATGCCACCGCGGCGATCCGCAGCCTGCCTGGAGAGGCCTCTCGGGTGCCCATCATCGCAATGACTGCCGGAGTGCAGGACGAGGATCGCCAGCGTTGCATGGATGCGGGTATGGACGACTTCCTCAGCAAGCCCGTGGACTTCGCGGCACTCGAGGACGCGCTCGCTCTCTGGGCTCGCGACGATCCGGACCCGTCTCAGTATCCGGACCCGACGTTGGATCCGGCGCGGCTCGACCTGCTTCGAAACCTCGGGCCCGCGGATGGTCACGGCCTCCTTCCTGAGGCCGCACACGCGTTCAGGAGCGAGCTCCCCGCCAGTCTGGCTGCCTTGGATCACGCGATCGCGGAGAGCGATGACGAAGCGTTGAAACGCGCGGCGCACAAGCTCAAGGGAGGAGCAGCGAACATCGGTGCCGCCGGCGCAGCCGCGTTGTGCGCCCGGCTGGAAAAGCTTGTCCTCGGTCCGGGCGACGGTCACAGCCGCGAGTTGATCGGCCTGCTGGAGAGTGAACTCGCCAAGGTGGATGCGGCGCTCGATCGAGCTTTGGAAGCAGCATTATGAGAGTCCTCGTTGCCGACGACGACGGCGGCTCGCGTCTTGTTGCGAAAGCGGTCGTGGAGGACGCGGGGCACGAATGCTTCGTCGCAGAGGATGGCACTGCGGCCTGGAAGCTCTATCAGGAGCACCGGCCGAACGTCCTCGTCACCGACCTGATGATGCCAGGACTCGATGGTCTCGACCTGTGCCGAGCCATCCGCGCCGCCGAATCAGATTCGTACACGTACCTGGTTCTGTTGACCTCCCACGGCGCTCGCGCCGACGTCCTGGCCGGAATGGAAGCCGGGGCGGACGACTACGTGACGAAGCCCCTCGACCCGTTCACGCTACAGACCCGCCTCCTCGCGGCCGATCGAGTGACATCGCTGCATGCCGAACTGGCCGGCTACCGGCGTGCTCTTGCCGCGCAGGCGCGCACCGATCCACTCACTGGACTTCGCAACCGACTGACCATGGCTGACGATCTGGAGCTCCTTGACAGCTCGAGCGAGCGATATGGACACGACTACTGCCTGGCGATGTCCGACATTGACGACTTCAAGAGCTACAACGATCTTTACGGGCACCAGGCGGGTGACGCGGCAATCAAAGCGGTCGCCGCGGCTCTGGCCAGCGAGCGGAGGGAGTCCGATGCCTTATACCGGTATGGCGGCGAGGAATTCCTCCTCATACTGCCGAATCAGTCATCGACCGGTGCCGCAGCTGCTCTCGACAGGGCCCGTGCTGCCGTGTTCGGGCTCGGAATCCCCCATTCCGGCTCCAGCACCGGGGTGCTGACCATCAGTACCGGCATCTCCGCGAACACAGCGGGTCACCGTGTCGGTGGCGAGCGGCTCATTCACGAAGCAGACGATGCCATGTATGCGGCGAAGGCCACGGGAAGAAACGCAGTGGTTGTCTCCGCGGCGATCCTTCACGCCTAGGCGGCGACGGGCGCGGCGGTCACCGCCCGGCGGGGGCGGACGGCCACGATGACCGCGACGAGCGCAGCCGCCGCTATGGCGACCGCGAACGCGAGCGTCGCGGCATCCGGATTCACGATTGACTGGCCGCGTAGCGACTGCCAGGTGAGCAGCGCGAGCACTGCGGCGTAGGTCGCCGCCACGATGAGCACGAGCCGGAACCGCACGGTCACCTCCCGGAGGGCGGCGATCCTGCGGGACAGCAGTTCGATGACGATGAGGGTGAGTGGGATGAACTGGAGGGCATGCATCCCGATGAAGTGGGGGATGCGCAGGTCACCGCCGACCGTGCTCCAGCCGAGCAGCGGGAGCCCAGGGCCGCCATCGGCGACGCCGACCGAGTGCGCGCCAACGACGCCGCGATAGTTGCTGATCTGGTTGCCCTGCGGGCCGGTCATGAGGAAGGCCAGCCCCATTCCGACCAGGGCGAGGATCGCCCCGGACCGGATCGCGAGGCCCCGTGCGCGGTCCCCGAACGGGTTGCGGAACAGGAGGATGCTCACGATCAAGGTCGCGATCCAGAGCGCAGTGATGGAGAACGCCATGATGGCCCACAAGATGGTGGCGAAGGGCGTCGAGACGTTGAAGTGGCTCGTGACGCCCGCAGCGGCCGTGCCCACGATGATGATCAGCTCGATCGCGAGCAGCGCGGCGGAGCTCGTGCCCGCCCACCACGCGAGGCGCCCGAACTGCTGCAGCTGGGCGAGAAGCCAGGACCAGGTCACGGCATAGATAGCGGTGGAGATCGCGAACTTCAGCGGCTTGTCCCACACGCCCACCCCGAGTAGCTGCCGGGAGTCGAAGAGCATCCCGCCCAGGCAGAAGAGTGCGAGCAGCACCATCGCGACGGCGAGCACGAGGAGGGGACGGTGCCAGCGGATGGTGCCGAGGTGAGTGGTCATGATGCGCTCCGTTCTGATGGGTCGGGGAATAGCAGGGATGAGAAGTGCTCCTGGGCCATGCGGCGCAGGGACGAGAGCATGGCGTCGCCCAGGACCGTCCCGACTACGACGGTCTCCGACATGGACTCGACCTCGGCGTTCCGGCCGACCATGGCGAGATCGGCCTGCGCGATGAGCTCTGAGCCCGCGGCGTAGTCATCCCAAATCTCCGCGAGCTCCGGATGCCCCGAAGCCTCGTAACTGTCGATCACACGCGCGGCGCCGAATCGCCCCGGATTCTCGGGTGATACGTGCCAGCCGCTGTGCTCGAGGAAGGCGTCGACCTTCGCCAGGCCCGACGTCGGTTCGGCGATCGGCGCGTACAGCCCGGCGTCGGAGATAGCGCGTTGGGCGACGCCGAAGATCCAGGTCAACGGAAGGTCCGGGTTGTCGATTGCGGCGAGCACCTCGCGCGCGGTCGCGACCGGCAGTCCGCCTGTGTCGAGCAGGGCCCGGATCAGCCTGAGTCGCTGCAGATGGCCCTCGCCGTAGCTCGCCTGGTTCGCGCTCGAGCGCTCTCCCGCCGGTAATAACCCTTCCCGCAGGTAGTACTTGATGGTGGGCACGGCCACCCCGCTCGCGGTGGACAGCTCCGAGATCTTCATATGGATAGTGTAACTATCGGATAGCGAAACTGTCCATAGCGAAAATGGCTATCTGCAACTCTGAGATTGCAGTTCCTGCACGGTTAATGCAACTATGTGGTTGCAGTAATCAACCGAAGGGAACAGAATCATGACCATGACTGAAAATCAGCCCTCCATCGTCGACAGCGACGAATTCACCGTGAGGCGCACCATCACCATTGCCGCACCGATCGAAAAGGTCTGGGCCGCGGTCACCGAGGCCGAGCACATCGCGAAGTGGTTCGGGCAGCGCGCGGTGCTCGACACTGTCGCCGTCGGCGCCGGTGGAGTCTTCTCCTTCGAGGGCTACGGGGACGTTCCGGTGCTGATCGAGGAGCTCGACCCGCCCCGGATGATCGCGTACCGCTGGAGCAACGACGACGCACGCGGCATCCAACCCGCCGAGGTCGACACAGACCACTCGACAGTGTTCCGCTTCACGCTCGAGGCCAGGGCCGGCGGCACGCAGCTCACCGTCGTCGAGACGGGCTTCGGCACCACGAGCGACCCGGCCTTCAACCTGGAGAGCCACCGCGGGGGCTGGGACTCGGAGCTCGACGAGCTGGTCGCTTACCTCGAGAGCGGCTCGTGACCACGAGCATCCTCGTTCCGGTGTTTGCCGCGCTCGGCGACGAGACTCGGTGGAGCATCCTGGTGGCCCTCGGCGAGGAAGACGCTTCGGCGTCGGCCCTCGCTGGGCGGCTCCCGGTCACCCGCCAGGCTATCGCCAAGCACCTCGCTGTGCTGCAGGAGGTCGGTCTCGTCGAATCCGTGCGCGTCGGCCGCGAGCTGCGCTACCGGGTGCTCGGCTCACAGCTGAGCGAGACCGCGAAACGCCTCGACCGCATCGGTGCGCAGTGGGATCGCCGCCTGGCCGCGATCAAGCGGATCGCGGAAGACCTGTAGCGCCGTTGCCGCGCCCCACCGCTGCGCGATAGCGGAGATGGCCGACGACACGCCGCCATCCGGCAGTCGTACCCGGCGTGTTGCCCGCCATCTCCGCAGGCCGGCGGGTGGTGACGCTGGACGCCAGGGTAGCCGCCCTTGGGATCGGCTAGAGGGATGGGCGCCTGATCGTGTCTGATGGGTGCTCAGAGAACCGACGGCGGTAGTCGCTTGCGAAGCGTCCCAGGTGCCCGATTCCCCATTTCGCGGCGACCTCGGTAACGGTGACCGATCCGGGTTCGGCGTTGGAGAGTTCCGCGTGGGCCCGTTCCAGCCGGAGTTCGCGCAGATAGCCCATCGGGGTGGTACCAACCGTTCGGCGGAACCCTTCTTGGAGGCTGCGAACGCTGACGGCGACCTCGCTCGCCAGGCCCGATACGGTCCAGGGGTGCTCGGGGTGTGCCCTGAGCAAATCGACTGCTTTCGCCACCGGCCGTGATCCGGCCGAGGCAACGGTGGAGTTGAGGGCCTCAGAGTAGTTGTGTGGTTGGGCAAGGAGCAGTGACCCCATCAGTACTTGCTCCAGCCGTTGTTCCGAAAGTGGGTGTTGGAGCAGGCCGTGCTCGTCGTTCGATGCGAGATCGATGAGGTGAAGGGTCTGCAGCACTGCGCATCCTGCGTTTGTCGTGAGGTCCAGCTCAGAGGAGAACTCCAACGGCTTGGTGACGGAGTGGCCGAGAAAATTCTCTAGTTCAAGATTTAGCCCGGCGGTTGGAACCATGACCGACACTTGCGCGAATTCCGCGTCGCAATCCAAATCGGCCGGCAGGCCAGGCGTGAATACGGCGGCCGTGCGCGGGGTTCCATATACCGGCACGCGGTGGCCCGCGCGCATCGTTGCCCGGCCTGCTAGTGGTATGTCGACGTGGAAGTTGGCGGCATGGGCGGTACGAATACGCACGGCGTCACCGAAGCGGAGATACCCGAGCGTCACACGACCGACTTTGACGACGTTGAGTGACATGTTCAGCTTCGTTGCCGCCGACGCGTTCGGGAAGTCCAGCGGCAGGAACACCTCGCTCAAAACCTGGCGTGCGTCATCGAGATCGCCGCAGGACGCGATCGCGTGGCGCCGGAATAGCCCTGATGTTGCAAATGGCACTCCGGGAGTATAGGTCTGGCCCATTCGCATTCGCCAATGCAGCCGATGCATTGCGCATTGTGGATGACATTCCGCGCCCCCCGGATTTCGCGCTCCCCGTTTTCGACTTATCTTTTCTTGGTACCGCCGAACGGGCGTAGTGACGTTAGGGAATTGATGGGATACGCGACCCGAATTGTCAGCGCTTTGATAGTGAGGGCGTGGGTGGCTTCGAAGAGTGGAGAGGTGAAACGACTTCCACGACCTCTGGATGCGCCAGCGACGCACTCCGGTGGGTTCGACAGTGATCGTGTGCTCATCTTCGGAGGCGGCCCCGCGGTCGGGTGGGGGGTTCTCAGTCATGAGATTGCGCTCCCGGGCGCACTTGGTCGAGCTTTGTCGCGGCGGACCGGTCGTGGCGCCGACGTGAACGTTGTTGCAATACCCCGGTTGAAGGTAGGTTCAGCCGCGGGCGAGCTGCGCGAGCTCAAGCTGCATCAATACAACGCGATCGTCATCACGATCGGTGTGAACGATGCTGTCGCGTTGACAGCGCTCCCCTCCTGGCGACGCGATCTGACTAGCACGGTGATGGCCGTGTCGAACCGCTCTTTGCCGCCCACGCGCATCTTCGTGGCAGGCTTGCATCCCATCCGTTCGATCCCGGTCTTTGACGATCCCTTGGGCTCGCTCGCCGATGCGCACGCCCGACGAATGAATGTCATCACTGCGGATGTTTGTGCGCTTGTGCCGCGCGCAACGTGCGTGCTCCTGTCCGCTCCGAACGATGTCGCACCCGAAAGATTCCGCGACGCCGCGGCGTACCGGCACTGGGCTGGAGAACTCGCCGAGCGGATGGCTCCCCAGCTGCTTGCCGACCATCAGCGGTCACTCGCCAGGCTTCGTAGTGGAAGTACGGGCAGCACGGACACGTCTGTCAGCGTATGAGGACGCTGCGCCCCGAGCCCGAGGACAAATTCACGTGCCGCCGGTGCGGGCGCCCAACCTCGAAAGTACGCAACCCGTACTTTCGGTCAGGCGAAGGACACCACGAGTTCTACCGGCTGTGCAAGCGCTGCGATCACATCATGATCGCGGCGAGGGACATGGAGAACTTTGAGGGACCCGAGGTCGCGCCGGGCAAACCGGAGCCTGGATCGTGGCTTCGCTGGTTGAAACGAAAGAGCTGACGTCATGATGATGCCAACTCAGCATCACTAGCGGCGACGGACCTCGATCAGCATGGCTTGCTGCGGGTTCAAGGTCGGGAGGGGCAGGCCGGCATCGACCAGCACGGACCCGGGTACCGTGAACCAGCTCCCGATCGCGTCGGTGACCCATGCGGGATCGGCTCCGTGGCGCCGTGCCGCGCCCAGGTCTTCCCTGATCCGGATCTCGAAGTCGCGCTCGCGATCCAAGCCCGGAAAGCGAACGCGACCGGATTGACCGTTAGCCGAGGTCGACACCCGAGACCAGGTGAATAGAGCGTGCGATCCGGTGGGCGCCACGACACCTCTGAGCGCGGTGGCGCCGTCGGCAAGGTCGCCGTTGACGACCGTGCCACTGTGAATCAGCGACCGGAACTCCCGATACATCGCCGACCAGGTCGCGATCAGTGCCAGCTCCTCGGCGCTGCAGGTCGTAATGTCCCACTCGATTCCCGCGTGCGCGAAGAGCGACGAGGTGAGTCGATACGTGATGTCGGTCGTGCGGGCGGTCGTGTGCGAAACAGCAGCACCGAGGTGTGAGCCGATTAGTTCGGGGGGAAGGAGCAGACCGGTCCATCGTTCGATTTCGCTGCGTTCGACCGGGTCGTTGCAATCCGAGGCCCAGACACGATCGGTGCGCTCCAGGATTCCCAGGTCGACACGCCCGCCGCCGCCCGAGCAGGTTTCGATCTCGAGCGACGGATGCCGCGTGCGCAGCTCGTCGAGGAGCGCATACAGAGCGAGCGTCTGGGCTCGCACCCCCGGCCTGTCACCATCGGACGACCGATAGACGGCCTCATGGAGATCGCGGTTGTGGTCCCATTTGATGTAGTCGATGCCGTACTCGCGCACCAGGCTGTCGATCCGCTCCAGGAGATACGCGAACGCATCGGGATGCGCGATATTCAACACGTACTGGTTTCGCGAGCCCAGGCCGACGCCGTCGCTCGGGGCGAGCATCCATTCCGGGTGATTCCGGGCGACGGACGAGTCGAGGTTGACCATCTCGGGCTCGAACCAGAGGCCAAACTGCATGCCCCGCTCCCTGACGCGATCGACGATCGGCGTGAGGCCGTTTGGCCAGACATCCTCGTCAACATACCAATCACCGAGCCCGGCATTGGCGCGGCGCCGGCCGACGAACCAGCCATCGTCGATGACCACGCGTTCGACGCCGACCTCGGCCGCGCGGTCGACGAGGGCACTGAGCCGATCGAAGTCGTGGTCGAAATATACGGCTTCCCACGTGTTGAGCACGAGCGGTCGCGGACTCTTCGGATGTGCTACCCGAGCACGCAGATGGCGGTGCAGGCGCTCGGCCACGCCATCGATCCCTTCGTCGGACCAGACGAACTTCACCGAGGGTGCCCGGTACTCGTCGCCATCCGCCAGCCGCACTTCACCGGCGAGGAGGCTTTCGCCGCCGCCGAGCACGGTGGTGTGGACGCCAGCTCCCTCAGGAAGACGTTCGACAAGGGTGTGCTGGTTTCCGCTCCAGGCGACGTGCATGCCCCAGATCTCGCCGTGACGGAATCCGAAGGCGGGGGTGCCGACGAGCGTGAGATACGGGGAATCATGCCCGGGCTTGCCGCGGTGAGCGTTACGCCGGTGGGTGCCGTAGACAACGGGAAGGCGTTGAATGCTGCGCTCGCGGCACCACTTACCGGCGAAGTCGGCGATTTCGGTGGCGCGTTCGGGCAGGGGCAGCATGGCGGTCAGCCCGCCGAGGTCGTATGGCACCCCAGCGGCTTGAGACGCGAGGGAGCTGTCGCGGACGATGCTCATGTCCACCGTGAGCACGCCCTCCGGGCTGAGGTCGTAGGTGACCGTCGGCCGGGTCCCGCTGACGGCGTCGGCCCAGCGCAGGGTGAGACGGCCACCCGATCCATCCGCCCCAATGGACACCTCATGTTCGACAAGCTTCGGCCGCGGAGTCGTGCCCCTTCCGCCGGCGTGGCCGGTCTGGGCCTGAGTGCCAGACCACCCGTCGAATTCTGTCGGCCAGACGCCGAAGAATCGCGGTTGATCGGGGGAGTTGTTGAGAACCGCTGGCACGCTTGTGAGAGCGAGGGTCGCCAGTTCTGGCGGCTCGAGGTCGCCGAGATCGTGGCCCCAATGCAGCACCCGCGGAGCCGACGCGCCGACGTCCACCACGAGGCAGGCGCCGCTCGCGCGCAGCATAACGACACCGTTGTCGCTCTGAATCATCGGTGAACCCCTCGGTCAGCAATTAGTTGAAGTCGTCAATAAACATTACTTGACATTGTCAATAAACCACTCTTAGTCTGTGCATGCAAGTTCTCGGTTGGATGCGGCGCTCCAGGTCGTGGTTCGTCTGACAGCCATCCGAATGGACCGAACAGGTGGATCAATGGCGATCGTTACTTCTACACCCACGCAACCCGCTGCAGTGCCGAGCGCGGTGGCGCCGGCACGGCGCAAGTCACCGCGACCGAACTCTCCGGCACATCGCGGCGATGGCAAACTGGCCTGGATTCTGATCTCTCCCGCCCTCGTCGGGTTCCTGCTGTTCTTTGTCTACCCGACCATTCGCGGCGCCTACCTGAGCTTCACGGACTTCAGGGTCCTGTCGGCGCCGGTCTGGATAGGGCTGGATAACTTCGTCCAGCTCATCCACGACGACGTCTTCTGGAACGCGCTCGGCGTCACCGTCTACTTCGTGATCATCTCGGTCACGTTGAGCATCGGCCTCTCGATCATTACGGCGGTCATCCTCCACCGGCTCACGGCGTCGACCGTGCTCCGCGGGCTGATCATTCTGCCGTTTCTGATCTCGGGCGTGGTCGCGGCGACGGTGTGGTCGTGGATGCTCGACGCGCAACTCGGAATCGTCAACATCCTGATCGAGAGGCTGGGTGGTGACAACATCCTGTTCCTCACCTCGCGCGGGTGGGCCATTCCGTCGATCGCCCTGATCAGCGTGTGGAAGAACCTCGGCTACACGTCGATCATCATCTTCGCGGGATTGCAGACGATCCCGCCGACCATTTACGAGGCTGGGCGGATCGACGGCGCGAACGAGCTCCAGATGTTCCGCCGGCTCACGCTCCCGCTGCTTCGTCCGGTCCTCGCTCTCGTGCTTGTCCTGAACGTGATCGGCGCCTTCCAGGTCTTCGATATCGTTCAGGTCGCGACGAAGGGCGGCCCCGCGAATGCCTCGAATGTGTTGCAGATGTACATCTACAGCAAGGCGTTCGGTCAATTCGACTTCGGCTACGCATCGGCGATGTCGCTGGCGCTCTTCGCCGTGCTGATCGTCATTACCTTCCTTCAAATGCGCTTGCTTCGGGCCAGCGAATCCGACACGGACTAGCGAGGGACGCCCATGACAAGCACAACAGTCAGCCCGCGACCGGCACGTCGGATCGTGCGCCGCTTCAACCTCGGCAAGAGTGTCGCCTGGACGTACCTCGTAGTCGTCCTGATCGTCACGATCTTCCCCTTCTATTGGATTCTGCGAACGGCGCTCTCCAACAACTTCGCGCTACTGACCAACCCGTCTTCGCTACTGCCGGTCGATTTCACCCTGGGGGCCTTCCGTCGAGTGCTCGGCCTCGCGACCACGCAGGAGGCCGTAGCCGAAGGCGGTTCGGGAGCGTCCATCCAGCTCGGGCATTTCATTCTCAACTCGCTGATCTACGCGACGCTCTCGACCGTGCTGATCGTCTTCTTCTCGGCGATCGCCGCCTATGCATTCGCTCGCCTGCACTGGCGCGGACGCGACGTCATGTTCAACCTCTTCCTCGGTGCGCTGATGGTTCCCGGCATCCTCACGCTGCTGCCGAACTTCGTGTTCACGAAGGAACTCGGTCTCCTCAACACATTTGCCGGGATGCTCCTCCCGACCGCGCTCTTCTCGGCCTTCAACATCTTCTTCCTGCGACAGTTCATGATCGGACTGAGCACGGAGACGGAGGAGGCCGCCCTTATCGACGGGGCCGGCCGCATCCGCGTGTTCTTCCGCGTCACGTTGCCGATGAGCTCTGGGCCGCTCTTCACCCTCACGATTCTCGGCTTCATCACCGCGTGGAACGACTACTTCTGGCCGCTGCTCGTCACCAGCGACGACAGTGTGCGTCCGCTCACGCTGGCGCTCGCCGTGTTCAAGCAGTCATCTCCGCAGGCGGCGCCGGACTGGGCGGGACTCATGGCGGCGACGCTCGTCGCGGCGCTACCCATGCTGATTCTCTTCATGGTGTTCGGTAAGCGCATCGTGAACTCCATCGGGTTTACGGGGATCAAGTGATGACGGACGAGAACCTGCGGCTGCTCTGGCCGGAACCGGCCGACGGATGGGTCGAAGCGACTCCGGTGGGGAACGGGCGCCTGGGCGGGATGGTATTCGGCGGCGTGGCGAGTGCACGCATCCAGGTCAACGATTCCACTGTCTGGTCGGGAAGGCCATCCACCCCGGCACGGGCGCTGGATGCCGTGCTCGCGGCCGGCGCCGGCCCGGCGCGCCTCGCTGAGGTCCGCGATGCGATCGACGCGCGGGACTATCGCCGTGCCGAAGACCTGCTGTACAGCTTCGAAGGACCGTACAGCCAGGAATTCCTTCCGTTCGTTGACCTCGAGTTGCGGATTGTCGCGCCGGCCGTCGACCGCATCGAGTACCTCGGCCGCGTGCTCGATTTCGACGATGCGATTGTCACCGAGACGTTCAGGGTCGGGGATCGCCGAGTGACACGGCGGACGTGGGTGTCCGCCCCCGCGCAAGCGCTGTGCGTCACGGTTGAGGTCGACGGCTCCCCACTCGATTTCGAGCTTGGTCTCGACTCCCCGCTCCGAATTGCGGGCCGCAGCGTCGGGACCGACGGCATTTCGCTGGGCGTCGACGTTCCGGTTGACGGTGCGCCGCTGCACGAGCAGTCGGTGGCCGAGCCGCTTCGGTACGGCAGTGGCTCGAACGACGAATTCGACGGGTTCGCCGCGGCCCACGTCGCTGTCGCCACCGATGGCCAGCGCGCTGAACACGACAGCCGGTTCGTCGTGCGCGACGCGACGCGCCTCACCGTGACGCTGTCCTCGGCCAGTCGTGCCGAACTCTGGTGGTCGGGCGCCGGCGACGCTCGGGTCGCCGCGGCCAGTCGTGCCGAGCTCACCGGCCTCGCCGCGGAGCGCTCCCGTCGCGCGCTCGACCTCGGAGCCGACGGTCTCCGCCAGGAGCACCTCGACGATGTGCACGCCGTCTCAAGTTCGACGAGCGTAACGATCGGCGCTCGTCGCGGCGGAACCTGGCGAGTGCGGGAAGATGTTCTCTACGGCGGCGACGATGCCCTGCGGGCCACCGTGATGGCCGCATTCGGCCGCTACCTGCTCGC
>JAVECW010000118.1 GCA_030841285.1 Microbacteriaceae bacterium | reverse complement strand
GAGCAGAAGAGTTTCTGGTGGGAGCACTTTGCGCGGTTGATCGAGCCTGTGGAGGACTGGGCCGATACGCGTGACGTCCTCGACATCGAGAACGCCGTGGTTGAGCGGGATTGGCATCGCGACGCGGGCCAGCGGGTTGACCGGCGGTGGGTCCGGCTGCGTGGGCGACTTGCGCCCGGCAGCAACATCAAGCCGGGCGCGCAGGCCGGGCCATTCCTGCTCTATGAATACCCGGGGCCGTTCACGAATCCTGGTGCCGACCCTGGCGCACGTGCCGTGCGCACAGTGACGGTGCTCTCCGTCGACGAGGAGGGCGACATCCTCGTCGAGGAGACGCTGGCTCGGGATGTCGCGCCGTACGACGATCTGCCCAGGGCGCTGACGCCAGCGCCACCGCCGCAGGCCGGCAAGCAGAAGGGCGCGATCGAGGAGTGGGCTCAGGCGATCGTCGAGGCCCAGCCGGGGTGGCCGGCGGATGCCGTGGTCGACATCCTGCGCCGCACGCCACCGCGCACCCGCGGCGGCGCTCTCGCCCCGGTGGTGGACTCCGACACCGCTCGTGCGGTGGTCGCGAGCCTGCTCGATTTGGATTTCTCGTATCTCGCTGTGCAGGGTCCGCCAGGCACGGGCAAGACGCACCTCGGGGCGCATGTCATCGCCGAGCTGGTCAAGCGGCATCGCTGGAAGGTCGGGGTGGTCGCGCAGTCGCACGCGGTCGTGGAGAACCTGCTCGACAAGGTCGTGTCGTCGGCGGGGCTCGATGCCGCCCTGGTCGGGAAGGTGCCGAAGAGTGGGGACGCGGAAGGCGGCCATCTGTTTACGCCGCTGCCGAAGGATGGGCAGCTTGACTTTGCGGTCGGGCATTCGGCGACCGGATTCGTGGTGGGCGGCACGGCATGGGATTTCAGCAACATAGCGCGCATCCCGCGCCACTCGCTTGACCTCCTCGTCGTCGACGAGGCCGGGCAGTTCTCGCTCGCGTACACGATTGCCGCGAGTTCCGGTGCGCAGAATCTGCTGCTGCTGGGCGATCCGCAGCAACTTCCGCAGGTGAGCCAGGGGACGCATCCGGAGCCCATCGACCAGTCGGCGCTCGGCTGGGTGAGCGCGGGTCACGACGTACTGCCTGCGTCGCTGGGATACTTTCTGCCGGAGAGTCGGCGGATGCATGCGGCCGTTACGGCGCCGGTCTCGGCGCTGTCGTACGAGGGCGCGCTGCGGTCGCATCCATCCGCGGCGGATCGGCTGCTCGAAGGAGTTGAGCCTGGCCTCCACATCCGGCCGGTTGTGCACTTCGGCAACTCGATCGAGTCTGTAGAGGAGGCCGCGGAGGTCGTCCGCATTGTCGGGTCGTTGCTCGGGCTGCTCTGGAGCGATCCGTCGAAGGATCGGCTCGAGACACCCCTGTCGCAGGACGACATCATCGTCGTGACCCCGTACAACGCCCAGCTCGCGACGGTTCTGGACGCGCTGCGCGAAGCGGGTCACGACCAGGTCCGCGTGGGCACCGTCGACAAGTTCCAGGGGCAGGAGGCGGCGGTCGCGATTGTGACGCTTGCGGCATCCTCGTACATGGATGTCCCGCGCGGCATGTCATTCCTGATCATGAAGAATCGACTCAATGTGGCGATCTCGCGGGCGAAGTGGGCAGCGTTCCTCGTGCATTCGCCGGAACTCACGGAGTACTTGCCGGTGACGCCGGCGGGAGTCGCTGAGCTGAGCGCGTTCATCCGGCTTGTCGAGGGTCCTGAGATCGGGTCCTAAGGTCGGGTCCTGAGATCGGATCCTGAGGTCGACTTGGTCGCGGGTCTGGGGAGGGTCGGGGGAACGAATGTGCCGGTCACGTAGGAGAATTCGCGCTCCACCCCAGTTCGGGGAGATGCGTGTGCATGTCCCCATTTCATGCTGAGGCGGGGTACAGTGCAGGCAGCGCGGACGGTAGGGGGAACGTACCGGTCGTGTGGGGCCAAGTGAGGGCGCAGGGTTTCTACGCCATTCAAAAGTGTCTCCGTCGCCGCGAGAGGCGCACATGAGAACACGCATTCAATTCAGCTGTGCAATCGTCGGGGCGTTGGTGCTGGGTGGTGTGCTGAGCGCAGCACCCGCCTCACCTGCTACGGCGGCTACCGGGGTCACGCTGACGGTGGTTGGCGGCGCTCTCTCGATAACTGTGCCGGTAACCGCCTCGCTGGGCACCTGGACCAATTCGGTCGCAGGTGGCACGCTCAGCACGGCGCTTGGCCAGGTACAGGTGAGTGATGCGCGAAGCGCCGCGGCCGGATCCGGATGGGTCGCGACCGTCATCTCGACGGCATTGACGCCGCTTGGCGGGCCGACGATCGGCGCGGCACTGCTTGGATATACCGCGGGAAGCATCACGAAGGTCGGGACGGCGACATACGTCGCGAACAACCCCGTTGCCATAGATGGTGTCGTGGCCGTCGTGACGGCATCCGGAATCACCGGGGACAACTCAGCGACCTGGAATCCGACGATCGATGTCCACATTCCGGGTGGCGTCGCATCCGGGGTCTATACGGGTACCATCACCCACTCCGTCTCATAGCGGCCGGACGAATAGGCGCTGATGCGGTCGACGTCGAGGTCACTGTTGCGGTCGTTGTCGACGTCACTGTCGACGGTCGCGTCGGTGTCGGCCGTCGTCGGGCTCGTTGTCGGATCCTTCGCGCTGCCGTCGCTTGCCGTTGTCGCTGCTGCATCCGCACACGCAACATCCGCGCGCATCGTGACCGCGCCGATGCCCGGGCCGACGACCGCGCCGGCGACCGCGCCGAACAGCATCGGGATTCGACTCGCCGAGGTGCCCGCGAACGCGGCAGACGATCCCCGTGCGCGGCTCTACATCATCGACCATGTGGCGCCCGGCTCCACTCTTACTCGCAGAATTGAGATCTCGAACACGTCGAAATCCGCGGCATCCGTCGCTGTGTATGCGGCCGCGGCGAGCATCACGAGGGGCGCGTTCGTCGGGGCGGCGGCAGAGACGGCGAACGACCTGTCCAGCTGGACGTCGATGAGGCCGATCTCGGGCTTGGTTCCGGCGAGCGGGACGTCCATGAGCGCTGTGACGATCCGCGTTCCGACCGACGCAGCTCCTGGCGAGCACTTTGCCGTGGCGTGGGCCGAGATGCGAGCCGCGCCGGATGTCAGCGGAGTCGTCGTTGTGAATCGGGTCGGCATCCGCATCTATTTGTCGGTTGGGCCGGGTGGGCCGCCCGCGGCCAACTTCACGATCGACTCGCTGACCGCGAGTCGGTCGGCCGATGGGCGCGCGTTAGTGACGGCATCCGTGCGTAATTCGGGCGGGCGCGCGCTCGACCTGTCTGGCGAGCTCACGTTGAAGGATGGGCCGGCTGGTCTGAGCGCCGGGCCGTTTGTGGCCGAGACGGGCACGACGCTCGCGGTCGGCCAGACGGATGACGTGACGATCCTGCTCGACGGCCAGATTCCGGCCGGGCCGTGGAATGCCAAGCTGACCCTGCGGAGCGGCCTACTTTCTGTCGGTGCGCACGCGACGATCACGTTCCCTGAGCGTGGTGCGGGAGTTGCGGTTCCCTCCGAGACGGTGCCGCCGTGGGTGATGTTCGCGGCGATCGCAGGGGCACTTGCGGTGCTGCTCCTCGCGGCGGCACTTGTTGTGCGGCGGTGGCGGTTGCGGTTTGAGCGTGTGCGTGG
>JAVECW010000067.1 GCA_030841285.1 Microbacteriaceae bacterium | reverse complement strand
CCTTCGACGTCGAACGGAATGGCCGGCCGGAAAGCGGAAGGCTGAGCGGGGTGCGTCGTGCGACTTCAGTGACCGCAATCGCGCCGATGACCACGAGGATGTAGGCCACGAGCGTGAGCCATGGCTTCGGCACGTTGGACGAGAGCCAGTGATTGCCGAGGAGAAGAATTGTCCACAGCACCAGCGGGTGAGAGAGGAAGATTCCGAACGACCGGTCGGAGCCAACGGCGATCGTCCGGGCAAGTAACCCGCCGGGCTTCCGATGATCGGACCACAGGCTCCCGAGTGCGAGAAGGCCGAGGCCGACAGCCACCGACCACACCATGATGATCGGTTGCAGCGGCACGCCGGCGCCGATCGGACTCTTGCCTCCCTGGATGGCGAGCAGGTAGACCTCAATCGTTGCGATGGCCGTCGCGACCGTCCCGAGCCCGATGTATTTGCGGTGTGTGCGAACCCAGCCCATCAGGCGCACCGAATGGTCAGCACCGACGGCGCCGAGCAGGATGAAGAACTGATAGCTGATGAAGAGCTGGCCGCTGAATCCGTTGATCCACGACGTCGCGGCAGGCCAGTACATGTATGCGGCCGTCAGCAGCAACTGGGCGGCGCCGCTGATGACGAGCAGCGTGACGTGGTGGCCGCGCGTCTTGCGCACGAGCCAGATGATCACCGGCAGGAGGAGGTACACCTGCATTGTGACCAGCAGGAAGTAAAGGTGGAACCACGCCGTGCCTGTCAGAACGGCGAGGACGTATTGATGGAGCAGGCTCCGGAGCGTGCCGTGCGGTGACTGCAGATAGGGGACGACGATGTAGATCGCGGACCAGACCAGGTATGGCACACCGACCAGAAGGAACCGCCGCGGCCAGAACTTACGCATGGGAACCGGGCGGCTTAGATAACTGTGTACGAGAACGAAACTGGATAGAGCGAAGAAGACCTCACGAGTGAAGTGCACAAGGGCCAGCAACCCGTTGAGCACGACATCGCTTGACGAAGCCGTGTAGCTGATCGTGTGAACGGCGATCACGCAGGCGAATGTGAGGATGCGGACGACGTCGAGCTCGTAGAGGTGAGGTGCCCGCGCCCGGGCGGATTCTGGCTGCGGGGCCAGCTCTGCCGCTGCGGTGGCTGTCGTGGTCCCGACGGCTTCACTCACGCCGCAGCTCCCGGTCGCGCATCCGCTGCGGCGAGGACGCGGACGCGACTGCGCTGCACCTTCCCGGTCGCCGCGCGGGGAAGGTCGGCGATCATCCTGATGTCGACCGGACGCTTGAACCGGGGCAGTTCGTTCTCGCAGCGGTCGCGCAGCGCATGGACCAGGTCGTCGACCTCGTCTTCACGTAGTCCAGCAGCCGGCGGGATCACGTATGCGACAGGCACATGGCCCAGGATCGGGTCAGGCCGCGCAACCACGACGGCTTCGCGAACTCGCGCATCCTTCAGCAGGATGTCCTCGACCTCGGCGGGATACACCTTCTCGCCGCCGCGATTGATGACGTCGTCGGAGCGGCCGACGAGAAACACGTAGCCGTCGTCATCCACGTAGCCGAGGTCTCCCGTGACGAGCCAGCCGTCGAGATCGAACCGCTCGGGCGTGCGGCCGAGGAAGTACTGGCGAATGATGCCGGAGCCGCGGATCCAAAACGCGCCAATCTCGCCGGGCGGCAGAACCTGGCCGGACTCGTCTCTGACCTGTACCTCGCCGCCCAGCGGCACGCCGACGGAGCCGGGGCGCACAGGCTCTCCAAGCGGAGTGGCCGTGATCTGACTCGCTCCCTCTGTCATGCCATAGCTCACGACGAGCGGGATGGCGCTGAATGCCTCGCGTACGGCATCCGGCAAGGGCGCAGACGCCGAGCGGATGAAGCGCAGGTCCGCGGAGGGAAGGATGTCGCCGCTGTGGGCGAGCACCGCAAGCATCGAGGGGACAGCGTTCAGCCAGGTCACCCGCCTGGTGCTGAGCAACTCCCAGAATCCCGTCCGGTGGAAACGGCGATCCAGCACGAGGGTGGCACCGGCGACGAGCGTTGCGAGCAGACCGACGACTTCAGCGTTCACGTGAAAGAGGGGCAGCGGGTTGTAGCCGCGGTCATCTGGAACGAGTCGATTGTTGCGCGCGATGGCGTGCGCCACGAAGAGCAGCTGGCTCTCGGGCAGCTCGACCCCCTTTGGCTGGCCGGTCGAACCCGATGTGAAGAGCAGCGTCGATCCTTCGACGGATGTCGGCGCCGCTGGTTCGCCGAAGCTCGAATTGGTTGCAAAGGTACGCCCGGGCATCGCGTGAACGACAACGGCAGGCCTGCAGCTCTCGGGTTCCACAGTGGCAACGTCGAACTCGGTCGCGAGGTCGAACTCGGCCGCGCCGCGCTCCGCGTGATCCGAGACCAGCAGGGCGGCCCCGCCGAGGAGCCCGGACAACCGCATCACGTCGGCCCATGGCACTCCCGGGTCAACGGGAACCGAACGTCGCCCGGCTGCCACGACCGCAAGGTGCACGACCGCGAAGCCGAGCGGATCGGCGAGGTCAACGAGAACTCCGCCAGCCGGCGGCACCTCGAGATCGTCGAGCAGAGCACGCCAGGCATGTACCGCGTCGGCAAATTCCGCATAGTCGAGGCTGCGGTCCGAGCGGGCGTCCTCCAGGTAGCTGGCGTGCGGAGATTCCGCGGCGCGGCGGTCGATAAGCGTTGCGAGTGGTTCGATTTTCACTCAATTAACGCTAGCCAGCGCGACTGTGTGAATCCTATGCGGTGCCTAAGACCGCTCCATTAGCGCACCTGCCGAAGCATCCAAGTCCACACCGGCTGATAGACCGGGGACCCGAGTGCATTCTGTGGTGTGCTGTCGGCGACGGACATGAAATGGGATTGCTCGCCATTCCCGACGGCGAGCGTGCTCACCAGTGCGTGGGATCCGGTCGGTATCGATGCAGACGTGGGCGGGGCGTCACCGGTGAGATCGAGCTTGGTCCACGATCCGATGATTCGCCGGACGTAGAGGTCTCCACTGTTGACGAATCCGTACATGCGTGCGGCTGGAGTGGCACCAGGGGATGACATCCACGATGCCGAGACGCCGTTGAACGTGGCCACCGGGGACGAGAACATCAACACGCCGTGCACACTGTGCAGGTGGGAGATGTAGGCAGACTCTCCGCCGCCCTGCGAATGGCCGGCCAGCACGATCTGGTCCCATCTGATCTGGGAACCGCTCAGGTAGCGGCCCCAATCGCCTGCCTTGTCATGGTTGATCAGGTAGCGGAGCGCCGCCTGCAAGCGGCCAAGCACAGAGTTCGCCTTGTTGACATTGCTGAAGCGAGATGGATGACTGCCATCGAAGCGATTCTGTTGGATCGCGGTGTAACAGGTGGCGTCGGCCTTGCAGGTCTCTGTCACGGACCGGCCGAGGTTTCGGTAGTCGAGCCCGAGCACGTGGTAACCGCTCGACGCGGCGGTATCAAGGAATTCGCGGTACTCCGCGGGAACCGCGCCCGTTGCCGGCAAGAAGAGCAGCAGCGGGCCGGGCGTGCTGGCGCGCGTTGCATAGTTGTCGGCGTTCGGCACGAGCGGTGCACCAGGGGTCTCCGGGAGCCGGAAAGTCCTGGTCTGAGCTCCGGAGTCGCTCGAATCCGGATACCGGGCCAGGGCAGAAGCCGGCGCACTCGCTACGGCCGCGACAACGGAGAGCATGGCGGCGCATAGGAAGAGGGACACGACGACGCGTGCAGCTGAAAACCGCGATCTCACAGCATGACATTACTGCCCCGACGCTGCGGAAGGACCGCGCCCGACTGAGAGTGCCTTCAGGCTATGCGAGCTGGAAGGCTCTCCCAGAGCCGATCGGCCTGTCTCAGCGTCTCGTCAAGGGTGCCGTTGCTGTCGATCACAACGTCAGCGATGGCCAGGCGCTCGTCATCCGTCACCTGTGAGCTCAGCCGCAGGGCGGCATCCTCTGGTGTGAGTCCGCGCAGCTCGACAAGGCGCTGGATCCGGATCTCCGTGCTCGCCGAGACGACGACGACGAGATCGAACCGGTGGTAATCCTTGTCGACCGACGCCTCGACAAGCAGCGGAACGTCATAGACGACGACGGCCGAGGGATCACGTGCTTCCGCCTCCTGCATGATCCGCTTCGTCAACTCCTTGATCGCCGGGTGCGTGATCGCGTTGAGCGCGAGCCGCGCATCCTCGTCGGAGAAGACAATGGCACCGAGCGCGGCGCGATTGAGCGAGCCGTCGGCGGCAATGACGCCGGGGCCAAACCTCTCCGCGATCGCGGCGAGGCCCGCAGTTCCGGGCTCGACGACCTGCCTGGCGAGCTGATCCGCGTCGATATGGATTGCGCCATGTTCGGCCAGTCGCCGTGCGACAACCGACTTTCCGGATGCGATGCCGCCCGTGACCCCAATCAAATACACGTTCGCAATGCTAACGCGCCCAGCATTCGAAGGAGAAAGCGCCCATTCCGGCGGATAGTGCCCGGCGGAACGGGCACAACCCGCCGGAACGGGCACTCTCGCATGTGAACGGCGTTAACGCCGAAACGGCCGGGCCAGCAGGCCCGACCGTTTCGCGATCCTCGAAGAGGAGTTGGCTGCTTAGGAGTTGCTCGAAAGCTTCTCGCGCAGTGCAGCGAGCGCCTCGTCGTCGGCAAGCGTGCCGGCCGATGCGCTCTCGCTGGAGAAGGTGGATCCCGTCGAAGCGGCACCGGCATCCGCGACGATCTCTTCGAGACCCTTCGCGACCTGCTTCTTGTGCGCTTCCCAGCGACCCTGGGCTGCGGCGTAGTCCTGCTCCCACTTCTCACGCTGGGCGTCGAAGCCCTCACGCCACTCGTTGGTCTCCGGGTCGAAGCCCTCGGGGTACTTGTAGTTCCCCTGGTCGTCGTACTCGGTGAGCATGCCGTAGAGCGCGGGGTCGAACTCGGTACCCTCGGGGTCGACACCCTCGTTCGCCTGCTTGAGCGAAAGCGAGATGCGGCGACGCTCGAGGTCGATGTCGATGACCTTGACGAAGACTTCCTCGCCAACCGACACGACCTGCTCGGCCAGCTCGACGTGCTTGCCCGAGAGCTCGGAGATGTGAACGAGGCCCTCGATGCCGTCTGCGACGCGAACGAACGCACCGAACGGAACGAGCTTCGTGACCTTGCCCGGTGCAACCTGACCAATGGCGTGGGTGCGGGCGAAGACCTGCCACGGGTCCTCCTGCGTCGCCTTGAGCGACAGGGAGACACGCTCGCGGTCCAGATCGACCTCGAGGATCTCGACGGTGACCTCCTGGCCAACCTCGACGACCTCGGATGCGTGCTCGATGTGCTTCCAGGACAGCTCGGAGACGTGGACGAGACCGTCGACGCCGCCGAGGTCGACGAACGCACCGAAGTTGACGATCGACGAAACGACACCCTTGCGGACCTGACCCTTTTGGAGGTTGTTCAGGAACGTGGTGCGGCTCTCGGACTGGGTCTGCTCAAGCAGCGCGCGACGCGACAGCACAACGTTGTTGCGGTTCTTGTCGAGCTCGAGGATCTTGGCCTCGATCTCCTGGCCCAGGTACGGGGTGAGGTCGCGCACACGGCGGAGCTCGATGAGCGACGCCGGCAGGAAGCCACGGAGTCCGATGTCGACGATGAGTCCACCCTTGACGACCTCGATGACCGAACCGGTCACGACGCCATCGGCATCCTTGATCTTCTCGACATCGCCCCAGGCGCGCTCGTACTGTGCGCGCTTCTTGGACAGGATGAGACGGCCTTCCTTGTCCTCCTTCTGGAGAACCAGGGCCTCGACGCTGTCGCCGACCTGGACGACCTCGCTTGGGTCGACATCGTGCTTGATGGAAAGTTCGCGGGAGGGGATGACACCCTCGGTCTTGTAACCGACATCGAGGAGAACCTCGTCACGGTCGATCTTGACGACGGTTCCTTCGATAAGGTCACCATCGTTGAAAAAATTCAGAGTCTTTTCGACCGCGGCGAGAAAGTCTTCAGCAGATCCGATGTCATTGACGGCGACCTGCTTGGGTGCCTTGTCGGTCGTTGCGATTGTCATGTAGTAAGTGCTCCAGTAAGGACATAGTTCAGGCCCTTCGCCGCAGAATTGCTTCTTGTTTCCGCGAAAGGCAGCCGGATAGGACGTCACAGACGTGACGTTCAATCCTAGCTTCGTTCGGCGACCCGTGGCAACACGCGCTACTCGTCCGAGACAACTAGTCGAGCAGGGCGGAGCGGAGGGTGTCCAGGCCGACGCCCCCGATGTCGAGCGCCTTCTTGTGGAAGGCCTTGATGTCGAAGGCAGCGCCCTCGCGACGGGCGTACTCGTCGCGCAGCTGTTCCCAGATCCGCTGGCCGATCTTGTACGACGGCGCCTGACCAGGCCAGCCCAGGTAGCGGTTGACCTCGAAGCGCACGAAGCTCGCATTCATGTTGACGTTCTTCGCGAGGAAGTCGAATGCGTACTCGCCCGTCCAGATTCCCGAGCCGTCTGGCAGTTGCTTCTCGAGGTGCACGCCGATGTCGAGAACGACGCGCGCTGCGCGCATCCGCTGTCCATCGAGCATGCCGAGGCGATCGGCGGGGTCGTCGAGATAGCCGAGCTGCTCCATCAGGCGCTCCGCGTAGAGCGCCCAGCCCTCGGCGTGGCCGGACGTGCCGGCGTTGCGCCGCCACGTGTTCAGCTGGGCCTTGTTGTACACCGCCTGCCCGATCTGCAGGTGATGGCCGGGCACGCCCTCGTGGTACACCGTGGTCAGCTCGCGCCAGGTGTCGAATTCGGTAATGCCCTCCGGAACGCTCCACCACATCTGGCCGGGGCGCGAGAAATCGTCGGTCGGGTTCGTGTAGTAGATGCCGCCCTCCTGCGTGGGGGCGATCATGCACTCGAGCGTGCGGACCTCCGCGGGGATGTCGAAGTGCGTCCTGCCGAGCTCCTCGACCGCGCGGTCGCTCGTGGCCTGCATCCACGCTTGCAGGGCATCCGTGCCGTGCAGCTTGCGGCTCGCGTCGCTATCGAGGAAGGCGATGGCTTCCTCGACGGATGCGCCCGGCTTGATCTCCCGCGCGATCGATTCCTGCTCCGCCACCATGCGCGCGAGCTCCTCGATCCCCCACTCGTATGTCTCGTCGAGGTCGACGGTGGCGCCGAGGAAATCACGGGAGGCGAGGGCGTAGATCTCGCGGCCGACAGCATCCTTGGTCGGCGCGTGCTGGGCCAGTTCGTCGTTCAGGAACGTCGCCAAGGTGGCGTACGCCTCCGCGGATTCCCGCGCTCCGTCCTCCAGGTCGCGCTTGAGCGAGTCGGGCAACTCGGCCTCACCGGCCCTCGCATCGCCGGTCAACTGGAAGAAGAAGCCGGAGTCGGCGACCTGCTTCTTGGCCTGTGCGATGATCTCTGTCACCTGGCGGATGGCCGGAACATTGCCGTTCTGGATTCCGCTGCGCAGCGTCTCGATGTAGCCGTTCATGGCCGCCGGCAGGTTGTGCAAGCGCTTGGCGATGTTGGACCAGTCACCCTCGGATGCTGTCGGAACCAGGTCGAAGACGTCACGCAACCCTTGCGCGGGCGACGCGATGACGTTGAGGTCCCGCTGGTCGAATCCGGCCGCGTGCTTCTCCAGTGAGAGTTCGAGCTCGCGGGTCAGATCCATCCTGGTCACGCGGTCGATGTCATCGACGGGCTCGGCGGCGCGGATCTTCGCGAGAGCCCTCCCGGCCTCCTCGACGGCGCGCTCTGCTCCGGTGGGCGAGTAGTCCGCGTATTCGCCTTCCCGCCCCGGCCGGCCGAGGTAGACGTGATACTCGGGGAAGAGCTCGAGCTCTGTGTCGACCCACGCCTCTGCGATGGCGTCGATCGGAGTGGGAGTGCGCTGCGCTGCGTTTGTCATTCCTCGACCTTATAAGCGGTCAGTGCGCCGCCGCATCCCAATTCTGGCCCTTGCCGATCTGGACCTCGAGGGGCACGCGAAGGTCGGCCGCGGTCGACATGCGATGCGTCACGATCGCGCTGAGGGCATCCCACTCCCCCTCGGCCACCTCGAACACGAGCTCATCGTGGACCTGCAGGAGCATGCGTGATCCGAGCCCCTGGGCGCGGATGTCGCCATCGATGTGGAGCATGGCTGCCTTCAGGATGTCGGCGGCGGAGCCCTGGATCGGCGCGTTGAGCGCGGCGCGCTCGGCGTTGTCGCGCAGCACGCGGTTGGTGCTGGTGAGATCGGCGAACGGGCGACGGCGACCGAAGATCGTCTCGGTGTAGCCGTCGACGCGCGCCTGCTCGACGACATTGCGCAGGTAGTCGCGGACCGCGCCGAAACGCTCGAAGTAGTCCGTCATGAGCTGCCTGGCCTCGGCGGTTTCGATCCGGAGCTGCTTGGAAAGGCCAAACGCGCTCAAGCCGTACGCCAGCCCGTATGACATGGCCTTCACCTTGGTACGCATGGCCGAGGTGACCTCCTCCGGCTCCACCTTGAAGATGCGCGCACCGACGAAGCGATGCAGGTCTTCTCCTGCGTTGAACGCCTCGATCAACCCGGCGTCCTGGGAGAGGTGCGCCATGATGCGCATCTCGATCTGCGAGTAGTCCGCCGTCAGCATGGTCGAGAATTCCTCGCCGGGCGCGAAGGCCGAGCGTATCTCGCGGCCCTCCTCGGTGCGAACCGGGATGTTCTGCAGGTTGGGGTCGTTCGAGGAGATGCGACCCGTCGTGGTGCCCGTCGGGTCGTAGGTCGTGTGGATACGGCCGTCCGGCTCGACGGCGCGCTCGAGCGTCTCGACCATCTGCTTGAGCTTCGTGGCGTCGCGGTGCTGCAGCAGGAGCCCGAGGAACGGATGCGGATTCTGCTCCTGCAGGTCTGCGAGGGATGCGGCATCCGTTGAGAATCCCGTCTTGGTGGAGCGGGTCTTGGGCATCTGCAGCTCATCGAAGAGCACCTGCTGCAGTTGCTTGGGCGAGCCGAGATTGACCTCGTGACCGATCTCCGCGTACGCACGGGCCGCGTAGTCGTTGGCCTTGGTGGTCAGCTCGTCGCGGAGACGCGCGAGAACCTCCTGGTTCATGGTGATCCCGGTCAGTTCCATGCGCGTGAGCACGGCAACCAGCGGGAGTTCCAGGGTCTCGAGCACCCGGCGCGTGCCGTCGTCGAGGGCGAGCACGAGGTCTCCGGCGATGCGCAGGATGTACCACGCTTCGGTCGCCGGATTGATCGCCTCCGTCTCCGGCACCAACTGGTTGGGATCGGACTCCGGCAGCGTCTCGCCGAGCACGTCGTAGATCTGTTCGGCAAGGTTCTGCGGCCCCCCGCCCGGCTTGAGCAGCCAGGCCGCGAGGCGGGTGTCGAAGGCGAGGCCGTCGAACGCGATGCCCGCACGGGTGAGCGCCTTCAGCTGCGGCTTCGCGTGGAACAGGAACTTGGGGGCGTCGCTCGCGAGCCATTCCTCGAGCGCGCGGTAGTCCGGTCGGCCGGGCGCCCATGGAACGTATGCGGAATCGTCGTTTGTGGCGAGACCGAAGCCGCTCACGCCGGCCGGGCCGTACTCGACCTGCACGCCGATAGGCCTGCCACTGCCTGCGGCCTTCGCGAGCCAGGAGCCCAGCTCTTCGTCGATCATGGTGCGCACCGGCGGCGTCACGAGGGCGCCCGTCTCGGTGCCCAGCTCGGTCACGCCCGTGCCATCGAGGCGACCCTCTGCCTCGGCGATCTTCAGCACACGATCGAGCAGAGTCTTGAACTGCAGCCTGCCGAAGATGTCGCGCAGTGCCTGCTCGCTGAACTGCCTACGCTCGAGGTCGGCGGGCCCGACAGCGAGCTCGACATCCGTCACGAGGCGATTGAGCCGGCGGTTGCGGAGGGCGTTCTCCTTCTGCTCGCGCAGCTTCTCCCCCACGACACCCTTGATTTCGTCGGCGTGAGCCACGATTTCGTCGACGGTTCCGTACTGCTGGATCCACTTGACGGCGGTCTTCTCGCCGACCTTGTCGATGCCCACGAGGTTGTCGCTGGATTCGCCGACGAGAGCGGCGATCTCCGGATACTGGTGCGGCTCGATGCCGTACCGCTCGAGGACCGCGGCGCGATCGTAGACCTTGAGCTCGGAGACGCCGCGCACGTTCGGGTAGAGCAGGGTCACGTCGTCGTTGACGAGCTGGATCGTGTCGCGGTCGCCGGAGACCACGAGCACGCGGTAGCCCTGCTGCGCGCCCTGTGTGGCGAGGGTGGCAAGGATGTCGTCGGCCTCGTAATCCTCCTTCGTGACCGTCGCGATGTTCATGGCATGCAGAGCCTCTTCGAGCAGCGGGATCTGGCCCACGAACTCGGGCGGCGTCTCGCCGCGCGTGCCCTTGTACTCGGGGTACTCGCGTGTGCGGAAGGAATACCGCGAGATGTCGAAGGCGACAGCGAGGTGAGTGGGCTTCTCGTTCGAGAGAAGGTTGATGAGCATCGCGATGAAGCCGTGGATGGCATTCGTGTGCTGGCCTTCCCGATTGACGAAGCTGTCAATCGGAAGGGCATAAAACGCCCGGAATGCCAGCGAATGGCCGTCGATGATCAGGAGGGTAGGCTTTTCGGAGTCCGACACAGGGGCAAGCCTACAAGGCACCTGCGACAGGCAAATCGACCCGATGGGTCACATGAGAGGGGCTGACATGACCGAGGATGCGCTGGCGTATGTGACCAAGCGGGGGCTCGGCGCGCTTGCCGACACAATGGGGATCGAGATGCTCGAGTTCACCATCGAGCGCGCGGTGGCCAGGATGCCCGTCGAGGGCAACACGCAGCCGGCCGACCTCCTGCATGGAGGCGCCTATGTCGTGCTCGGCGAGTCGCTCGGCTCGATGTCGGCGAATCTGTTCGCGGGCGAAGGGAAGCTCGCCGTGGGCATCGAGATCAATGCCACGCACACCCGGTCGGCGACATCCGGCTTCGTGACGGGCGTCTGCACGCCCATCCACCTCGGCCGCACGCTCACGACGCACGAGATCGTGGTGACCGACGATCAGGGTCGCCGCTGCTCGACGATCCGCATCACGAACCTGATCAAGGACCTGCGCGCGTAGACCTGATGCGGATGCTCGTCCGCCGGGCATCCAGCGCCCAGCCGCGATGCGGAGATCACGGGCTCTGGGCGGAGTGTCGCGCCTGTCGCTCGGCGTCTTGCCTGCCATCTCCGCAGGCGCGCTAGTAGCTGGAGCTACTTCTTGACGCTGAGCTGTTCGATGATCGCCTGGGCGACATCGTGCATGGTGAGGCGACGGTCCATGGATGCCTTCTGGATCCAGCGGAACGCCTCAGGTTCGGTGAGCCCCATCTTCTCGTTCAGCAACCCCTTGGCGCGATCGACGAGCTTGCGCGTCTCGAATCGCTCGACCAGGTCGGATACCTCGGCCTCGAGCGCGATGATCTGGGCATACCTGGCCAGTGCGATCTCGATCGCGGGAAGCAGGTCGTTGGGCGTGAACGGCTTGACGACGTAGGCCAGCGCGCCGGCCTCGCTCGCGCGCTCGACGAGCTCCTTCTGGCTGAAGGCGGTGAGGAGGACGACCGGGGCGATGTGGCCCTTGGCCAGGCGCTCCGCGGCAGAGATGCCGTCGAGCTGTGGCATCTTGACATCCATGATGACGAGGTCAGGGCGGAGTTCCGTCGCAAGGGCGACGGCCGTCTCACCGTCTCCGGCCTCACCGACGACCTCAAAGCCGTTATCGCGCAGGATCTCGACGATGTCGAGTCGAATCAGCGACTCGTCCTCGGCTACGACAACTCGGCGAGGGGCGGTGGGGCTTGGTTCTTGGTCAGTCACGAAGAAAGCCTACGGTATCGTGAGTGTCGTTGTTGTGCGCCGGTGTGGCGGAATGGCAGACGCGGAGCACTCAAAATGCTTTGTCCGAAAGGGCGTGTGGGTTCGAATCCCACCACCGGCACTGACGCTTCACA
>JAVECW010000019.1 GCA_030841285.1 Microbacteriaceae bacterium | reverse complement strand
CGAACGGTCGAGGTGCTCAACACCGATGCGGAGGGCCGCCTCGTCATGGCCGACGGCCTGGTTGCGGCGAGCGAAGAGCAGCCAGACGCAATCGTCGACGTCGCCACCCTCACCGGCGCAGCGATGGTTGCGCTCGGAACGCGCTACGCGGGTGTGATGGGCGACGACGCGCTCGTCCAGAAGGTTGTCAGTGCAGCAACGGATGCCGGTGAGCTCGTCTGGGCCATGCCCCTCCCTGGCGAGCTGCGCGCGTCACTCAATTCCGAGATCGCCGACATTGCAAACGCAAACCCAGGGAACACCGCGGGCGGAATGCTGCTCGCCGGAGTCTTCCTGCAGGAATTCGTCGGCACGACAGGCGAGGGTGAATCCGCCACGCGCATCCCGTGGGCGCACCTCGACATCGCCGGTCCCGCCAAGGGTCCTGCGGCACCGTATGGGTTCACCGGCAAGGGTCCGACGGGCGTCACCGTGCGTGCCCTGCTGCGCCTGGCCGAGGACTTTTCCCGACAGTAGTAAGGTCGTAGAGGCGAGAAAATCCTTGCCATTCAACGCCCGCTCCAGCGCTTGACCGCGCGGGGCAGGATCGTGTCACAAAACCTGATGTGCGAGGGAGTTACTGGGTGTCCGAGCAGAACTTTGACATTGTAGTGCTCGGCGGTGGAAGTGGAGGCTACGCGGCGGCATTGCGCGCCAGCGAGCTCGGTTTCACCGTTGGCCTGATTGAGAAAGACAAGGTCGGCGGCACCTGCCTGCACCGTGGTTGCATCCCGACCAAGGCGCTTCTGCACGCGGCCGAGGTCGCGGATGTCTCGCGCGATTCGGCGAAATACGGAATCAATGCGACGTTCGAGGGCGTCGATGTCGCAGGCGTGACAACGTACCGCGAGGGCATCGTCGCCAAGAAGTACAAGGGCCTCCTCGGGCTCGTCAAGGCCCGTGGGATCACGACCATCGAAGGCGCTGGCCGCCTTGTTTCCCCCACGACCGTCCAGGTCGGCGAAGACATGATCGTCGGCAAGCACGTCATCCTCGCGACGGGCTCGTACTCGCGCTCGCTCCCCGGCCTTGAGATCGGCGGCCGCGTCATCACGAGCGAGCAGGCACTCGAGCTCGACTTCGTGCCGAAGAAGGTCGTCGTGCTCGGCGGCGGTGTCATCGGCGTTGAATTCGCGAGCGTCTGGAAGTCGTTCGGCGCGGACGTCACCATCGTCGAGGCGCTGCCCCACCTGGTCCCGAACGAGGACGAATCGATCAGCAAGTCGCTCGAGCGAGCGTTCCGCCGCCGCGGCATCGACTTCCGTCTCGGCGTGCGCTTCGCCGGTGTTACCCAGAACGAGAACGGTGTGATCGTCTCGCTGGAGAACGGCGACACTATCGACGCAGAGCTCCTCCTCGTTGCCGTCGGTCGTGGTCCGTCCACGGCGAATCTCGGCTATGAAGAAGTCGGGGTCACGATGGATCGCGGCTTCGTCATCACCAACGAGCGTCTCGCAACGAGCGTGCCAGGCGTCTACGCCGTCGGCGACATCGTTCCGGGCCTGCAGCTCGCACACCGCGGTTTCCAGCAGGGAATCTTTGTTGCGGAGGAGATCGCCGGGCTGAACCCCGTCGTCATCGCCGACGTCAACATCCCCAAGGTCACGTACTGCGACCCTGAGGTGGCATCCGTCGGCCTGTCAGAGGCCAATGCCGTCGAGCAGTACGGCGCGGAGAGCATCACGACGTATGACTACAGCCTGGCCGGCAACGGCAAGAGCGAGATCATCGGCACCTCCGGCTCCGTCAAGGTCGTCCGGGTGAACGACGGCCCCGTCGTCGGCGTGCACATGATTGGCGCCCGCGTTGGGGAACTCATCGGCGAGGCCCAGCTGATCGTGAACTGGGAAGCGTACCCGGAGGACATTGCTCCCCTGATCCACGCGCACCCGACCCAGAACGAGTCGCTCGGTGAGGCCTTCCTGTACCTCGCCGGCAGGCCGCTGCACACGCTCTAACCACGGCCTTCGGGCACCACGACTGCAATAAGCTACATACGAATATTGGTTTGAAGGAGAGAAGCTCATGAGCGAATCCGTCAGCCTCCCGGCGCTCGGAGAGAGTGTCACGGAAGGCACGGTCACCCGTTGGCTCAAAAACGTTGGAGATCGCGTCGAAGTTGACGAACCTCTGCTCGAGGTGTCGACCGACAAGGTCGACACGGAGATCCCGTCGCCCATCTCTGGCGTGATCGAGGCCATCCTCGTCCAGGAGGACGAGACGGTCGAGGTCGGTACGGCCCTGGTGACGATCGGTGACGGTTCCGGAGCAGGCGCCGCCCCGGCAGCGCCCGCTGCTGAGGCACCTGCAGCACCCGAGGAGGTGCCATCGACCGAGGCGCCCACCGAGGCCTCTGCTCCTGCGCCGGCTCCCGCAGCGGAGGTACCGGCGCCAGTCGCCGAGGCCCCTGCGGCTCCCGCCGCCGAGCAGCCAGCCCCCGTCGCCGCTCCGGCTCCGGCCGTCGAGCAGCCGGCTCCGGCCGTCGAGCAGCCAGCTCCGGTCGCCGCACCGGCTCCCGCCGCAGTGCCGGCACCTCCCGCGCCGGCCCCTGCCGCTCCTGCTCCCGCTGAAGCAGCTCCGGCTGCGCCAGCGCCCGCAGCCGCCCGCTCCGGCTCCCACGCGAGCAACACCGGCTACGTCACCCCGATCGTCCGCAAACTCGCGAACGAGCAGGGCGTCGACCTGTCGAACGTCACGGGAACGGGTGTTGGCGGTCGCATCCGCAA
>JAVECW010000010.1 GCA_030841285.1 Microbacteriaceae bacterium | reverse complement strand
TCGGGGATGTTCGTGGCCTCGACCTCGAGCAGGAGGCTCTTCGCGTCGAGGTCGGCAACGGTTCCGGGCGCGGACTCGCCGATGACGTGCACGGGAACATCGACGTGGACCTTCTCGCCCTTGTTGATGACGATGAGGTCGAGGTGCTCGATGATCTGCAGCACGGGGTCCTTCTGTACGTCCTTGACGAGAGCGAGCTGGCTCTTGCCGGCGATGTCGAGCTCGAGCACGGCGTTTGCCTTGCGCAGGATGAGCCCGACCTGGTGCGCGGGGAGCGTCACGTGCTGCGGGTCGGTGCCGTGGCCGTAGATGACCGCGGGGATCTTGCCCGCCGCGCGGATCTTGCGGGCAGCGCCCTTGCCGAACGAGTCGCGGGCTTCCGCGATGACCTTGTTGTCGTCAGCCATGGTTGTCTCCTTGTACCGACCTGGGCCGGCGATCAAGCGAGCCGCGAGGCCCGCATCGTCTATGTGTGTGTCAACTCGAACGCATCAGCGTGAGGAAAGACTTGCGAAGCCTGCTCCACCGCGTCGATAACGGATGCCTGTTCCGGTTGCCCGGCTGGCGTCCCTCGCCGAAGTTCAGTGACTGAGTCTACACGAGCGCGTGAACGCGACCGGTCTCAGTAGAAGTGGACGGTATCCACGACGTTGCGTAGTGGCGCACCGTCGAGGAAGCTCGTCGCATTCGCGGCGAAGAGCTCTGCGATCCGGCGTTCCTCGGCCGGATTGCGTGACGCCGTGTGTGGGCTGATGACGACGTTCGGCAGTTCCCAGAGCGGGCTCGACGCGGGCAGCGGTTCCACCGCGAAGACGTCGAGGGCCGCGAAGCCGACGCGTCCGTCCCGCAGCGCTTCAACGAGCGCCTCTTCGTCGATGACCGTTCCGCGCCCGACGCTCACGATCGTGACACCGGGCTTGACCGCCGCGAGGAGTTCCGCTCCAAGCAGCTTGTTCGTCGCATCCGTACCGGGAAGGGTCACGACGATCCCGTCCACTCGCCCAACCACCGAGAGCAGGTCGTCGGGGTGCACGAGCTCGGTGACGCCGTCCACCGGCGTGGAACTGCGGCTCGTGCCGATGACCGTGGCGTCGAGCGCCGAGAGCTTGCGGGCGACCTCGTGCCCGATCCCGCCGAGGCCGAGCACGAGAATCGTCTGCTCCGCGATCTGGGTCATCTCCCAGCGCGTGCCCCACTCGCGCTCGCCCTGCAGCCGGTTCAGGCGCGGGAGCGTCTTGGCACCAGCGAGCAGGCCGAAGAGCGCGAACTCCGCCAGCGGGCCGCCGTGTACGCCTGCCGAGGTCGTGAACACGACCCGGTCGAGCTGGTCCTGCGTGAGCGCCGCCGCCTTGACCTGGCTGCCGCCGCCCGCAGCCATGGTCTGCACCCAACGCAGGCGGGGGTTGGCGTCGACGGCGCGCTTCAAGGCGGCAGGGTCGAGCTGCGGGATGCCGTAGAGCACGTCGGCCGTGTCGATGAGCTCCTCGAACCTGGCCTGCTGCTCTGGTGTGCGCGTGAACGACGGGTCACCCGCGTGGTCGGCGACGAAGCGCATGGGCGGAAGGAGCGAGTGGTCCCTGACGAGCTCGATCCTCGGCTCAAGCCGCTCGATGCTGGTGCACAGTTCCTCGCTGAGCGGGGTGGCCACGACGACCCTGAGCCGATCTCTGGTGACTTTGGGTCGTTCGTTGGGGTTCATTGCGCCATTGTCCTTTCACGCACGGCCGAGCGATCCGGCCCGACGCTCAGTTTAAGCACACGAATCATCGGCAAGAATAGACAAGCGCACGAAGCATCGTGAGGCTGACGGAAGGGCACTAAGAATGGCTGACGAGCGACAGGCAAACATCGGCGTTGTAGGACTGGCGGTGATGGGCTCAAACCTGGCACGTAACCTCGCCAGCCGCGAGGGAAACACGGTCGCGGTATACAACCGATCCCCCGAACGCACTCGAGTGCTCGTCGAGGAACATCCCGAGGCGGGATTCATCTCTTCCGAGACCATTGACGACTTCGTTGCATCCCTCGCCTCCCCGCGCACCGCCATCATCATGGTGCAGGCGGGCGCAGGCACGGATGCCGTGATCAACCAGCTTGCCGAGCGCTTCGAGCCAGGCGACATCATCGTCGACGGTGGCAACGCGCTGTTCACCGACACCATCCGCCGAGAGAAGGCCGTTCGCGAGACGGGCGTCAACTTCGTCGGCGCCGGTATCTCGGGCGGCGAGGAAGGCGCGCTCAACGGACCGTCGATCATGCCGGGTGGTTCCGTCGAGGCATACAAGACCCTCGGTCCGATTCTCTCCTCGATCGCCGCGGTCGTCGACGGTGTGCCATGTGTCACCCACGTCGGCACGGATGGCGCCGGCCACTTCGTCAAGATGATCCACAACGGCATCGAGTACGCGGACATGCAGCTCATCGCGGAGGCGTACGACCTCCTGCGGGAGGCTGCAGGCTACACACCGGCCGAGATCGCCGAGATCTTCGCAGAGTGGAACAAGGGCGAGCTCGAGAGCTACCTCATCGAGATCACGGCCGAGGTGCTCAAGCAGGTCGACTCGAAGACCGGCAAGCCGCTCGTCGACGTGATTCTCGACCAGGCCGGATCGAAGGGCACCGGTGTCTGGACCGTGCAGACCGCGCTCGACCTCGGCATCCCGGTCTCCGGCATCGCCGAAGCCGTCTTCGCCCGCGCCCTCTCGTCCAAGCCCGCGCAGCGTGCGGCGGCAAGCAACCTGCCCGGCCCGTCGTCCGCGTGGAGCGTCACTGACAAGGAGTCCTTCGTCGAAGACGTGCGCCTCGCGCTGTACGCGTCCAAGATAATCGCGTACTCGCAGGGGTTCGACGCGATCGTCGCGGGAGCGGAGCAGTACGGCTGGGACATCAAGAAGGGCGACATCGCCATGATCTGGCGCGGCGGCTGCATCATCCGCGCGCAGTTCCTCAACCGCATCACCGAGGCATACGCCGCCGACCCCGGACTCGTCGCCCTCATCACCGCGCCATACTTCACGGATGCCGTGACAGCAGCGCAGGACAGCTGGCGTCGTGTCGTGGCTGGTGCCGCGCAGTCCGGAATTCCGACCCCGGCGTTCTCCTCGTCGCTCGC
>JAVECW010000177.1 GCA_030841285.1 Microbacteriaceae bacterium | reverse complement strand
GCGAGCGCAGCGAGCAGTGTCGGTTGAGTAGCGAGCGCAGCGAGCGTATCGAAACCGACAGCGACGAACTTAGCGGAGCTGCCCAACGGTCTCGCGGACAACCTCGCGGCGACGTCCACGCGTCGGGAGGGAGCGGATGCCCCAGCTGGTTACGCGCAACATGGCCTCGATCACGATGCCCAGGCTCATCTTGGATGTGCCGTACTGGCGCTCGATAAACGTGATCGGCACCTCAGCAATGCGGAGCCCCGCGACATGCGCGTGCCAGAGCATGTCGATCTGAAAACTGTAGCCGTGGCTCTGGACCTCGTCGAACCGGATCTGCTCGAGCGCCCCGGCTGTGAACGCCCGGTAACCGCCGGTCGCATCCTTCACGGTCACGCCAAGGGCGATTCGCGAGTACAGACTGCCTGCGCGGGAGATGAATCGACGACTGATCGGCCAATTCTCTACCGCTCCGCCGGGCACCCAACGAGACCCGATGACCATGTCCGCGTCATCGAGCGCATCGAGCAGGCGGTGCAACTGTTCGGGCTGGTGTGATCCGTCGGCATCCATTTCAACGATGCGGTCGAAGCCCTCCGCGAGCCCCCAGGCCATGCCGTGGCGATATGCGGCCCCGAGACCCTCCTTGCCCGCACGATGCAGAACGCGGACGGAGGAGTCGGATGCCGCAAGCTTGTCCGCGAGCGCGCCGGTGCCGTCTGGCGAATTGTCGTCGACGACCAGGACAGTCACATCGGGGGTAGCCGCGCGTACACGGCCGACAATGGTCGCAACATTCTCACGCTCGTTATACGTGGGGATGATCACGAGTGTTCCCATTTATCGCCCCTCCTAACTTCTGTCCAGCATCCTCGACTCCGGTGAACGGCAGCTGAACCGCCGAACGGCCGGCCCGTCATGCCGTTGTCTACAACCCATCAGACTCCCCTGGTCTGGACGTTTACCCCCCTCTCCGCACAACCGGGGCTGAGAATCCTCTCAGTCTGCTGAGACGTAGCATTGTCCGGTGGCCGTTCCGAAGATCCTCCTCTATTACGTCTTCACGCCACTCCGCGATCCGGAGGCGATCCGGCTGTGGCAGCGCGATCTGTGCGAGTCGCTGGGACTGCGTGGGCGCATCCTGATCTCGAAGGATGGGCTCAACGGCACCATCGGCGGCGACCTGAAGGCGGTCAAGCGCTACCTCCGAAAGACGCGTGACTATGCGCCTTTCAAGCACCTCGACGCGAAATGGAGCGAGGGTACCGCGCTGGATGAGCACGGCTTCAGTCTCGACTTCCCCCGCCTCGTGGTCAAGGTACGTGACGAGATCGTGAGCTTCGGTGCGCCCGGCGAACTCCGCGTTGACGCGAGCGGAGTGGTCGACGGTGGCACCAAACTGCAGCCGAACGAGCTGCACGCGCTCATCGAGGAGCGCGGAGAGGATGTCGTCTTCTTCGACGGCCGCAACCGCTTCGAGGCCGAAATCGGCCACTTCCGCGGCGCCGTGGTTCCGGATGTCGCGAACACGCGCGAATTCGTCGCGGAACTCGACAGCGGGAAGTTCGACCACCTCAAGGGCAAGCCCGTCGTGACGTACTGCACCGGCGGCATCCGCTGCGAGGTGCTCTCGGGGCTCATGAAGTCACGCGGTTTCGGCGAGGTGTACCAGCTCGACGGCGGCATCGTCCGGTACGGCGAGACGTTTGGCGACGATGGCCTGTGGGAAGGGTCCCTTTACGTCTTCGACAACCGCCTCTCGATGGACTTCAGCGACCACGCCGCGGTCATCGGCCGGTGTTCGAACTGCGGGGCGCCAAGCAATCGCATGCAGAACTGCGACGAACTGACGTGTCGCGAACAACGTGTGGTCTGCGAGGTGTGCGCCGAGACGGATGTCGTCGCGTGCGCAGATCACCGCGCGGCACTCGAAGCGGCTCGCAATACCGTAGGCACGGCGAGCTGACCGCCCGGGCTCCCGAATGCAACGGCGGAACACCTAGCGCGACCGCGGTGTTGCGACCATCATGAACAACATGGACCCGGTCACCGCAATCGTGTGGATCGTGTCCTTCGTCGTGCTCACGGTTATCGTGACCGGCCTCTCGCGGCGGGTGGGATGGTCCGCCCCGGTCGTGCTCGTGCTCGTCGGGGCCGTGTTCTCGTTCATCCCTGGAGTTCCGCAAATCGACATCCAGCCCGAGCTCGTTCTCTACGGGATCCTGCCTCCCATTCTCTTCGCTGCGGCCATACGCACATCGTTCGTCGACGTGCACGCCCGCCGCGACAGCATCCTGCTCCTCTCGGTCGGTCTCGTCGCGTTCACGGTTATCGCGGTCGGGCTCGCGACCTGGCTGATCGTGCCGACAATGACCCTCGCGGCGGCTTTCGCGTTCGGCGCCGTCGTTGCCCCAACGGATGCCGTCGCCGTCACCGCAACCGCCGGCCGCCTTGGCCTGCCCCGCCGCATGGTCACCGTTCTCGAGGGTGAGAGCCTGCTCAACGACGCCACGGCGCTCGTCGCCCTGAACGCATCCATTGCAGCGATCGTGAGCGTACTGAACCCGTGGATGGTCGTTGGCGACTTCGCTCTCGCGATTGTCGGCGGCGGTGCGGTCGGACTAGCCGTCGGTTTCGTCCTCGCAGTTATCCGCAAGCGCCTGCGCGCCCCCGTTCTCGACACGAGCCTCTCGCTCGTGACCCCGTACCTCGCCTTCATCCCGGCCCAATTCATCCACGGGTCCGGCGTGCTCTCGGTCGTTGTCGCCGGCCTGTACCTCGGCTATCGCGCGCCGGCCGTGCAGTCGGCGGAGGCGCGCATCGCCGAGTCGATCAACTGGCGCACGATCCAGTTCCTGCTCGAGAATGCCGTCTTCCTCTTAATGGGGCTCGCGTTGTCGAGCGTCGTGCGGGGGGTACTGAAGACCGGACTCTCGGTCGGCTACGTCGTGTTGGTCTCCGCGGTCGTGTTGATCACCCTGATCATCGCCCGCGTCGTCTGGATGATCACGGTTACCGCCGTCTACCACAGCGGACCGCAGCGCTTGCGCGAGCGCAGCTGGAGCTGGCGCACGAGCGTCGCCGTCTCGTTCGCGGGCATGCGCGGCGTTGTCACGCTCGCCGCTGCGTTCCTGCTGCCCGCGGAGACGCCGTACCGTGCCTTCTTGCAGTTCCTCGCGTTCGTCGTCGTCCTCGGCACCCTGCTCGAAGGACTGGCGTTGCCGTGGATCATCCGCCGACTGCGGCTGCCTGCACCCAACCTCGCCCAGGAGACGAGCGAGATGCGGCGCCTGCAGGTGGAAGCCCAAACCGCGGGGCTCGCGCGCCTGGAGGAGGAAGCGTCGGAAACCGAGGACGAGCGCGTGGTCGGCCGGCTACGGGCAGACGCCGTCTTCCTGGCCGAGGCGCTGGAGAACCCCGAGACCGGTGAGGGAGACGACGCACCCAGGGCGTACCTCAGGCTACGAAAAGGGATGATCGAGGCCGAGCGCGAGGCCGTGCTGGCCGCCCGGGCGGAGGGCCGCTACGAGGAGCCGGCGGTGCGCGCCGTGCTCGCGCTCCTCGATGCGGAGGAGGCCGCGCTGAGGTCATCCACGCCCAGGAAGCCGGGGTCGCAGCTCACCTGAGCAGCCGCGACACGGTCCCGATTAGGGGCAGGTCGCCGCGGTGGCCCCGGTCACCGGCCCTAGTGTCGAGACATGCGCTATCTCGAGCGGGCGATCTGGGCCGGGGTGTTCAGCCTCGCGGGGTCCATTCTGGTCGGCCTGCTGCTCGCGGCACCGGTGCTGTGGTTCCTGCAGAACGTGCTGAACTACGGATGCGACGCCAACGACGCGTACGTCTGCCAGCAATTGATCGCATCCGTCGTCCCTGGCCTTGCCGCCGTCGCCTGCCCCGCCATTGTGTTGCTCGTTGTCGGCGAGGCTGTCGCCGGGGGGAGGTGGGCCCAGGAGACTCGGCGCCGGTTCGCGGGAGTGCTCGCGCTGGCCGCACCGGGGCCAGCCGTGCTCGCCGCGGTTGTGATGGCGTTCGCGCCGGCACCCTGGCACCTCGCGCTGCTGCTGTCCGAACTTTCGGCCACGATCGTCCTGGCCGCGCTCGTCATCCACCCGTGGGCGGTCCCTGCCACACCGAGTGGGCCGGGGCCGGTGAACGCCGGGGAACGCGCAAGATCGAGGGAATCGACTTAGGCTGTCAGCGTGCTGCGAACCATGCTGACCGCGAAAATCCACCGGGCAACCGTGACTCACGCCGACCTGGACTACGTGGGCTCGATCACGATCGACTCCGAGCTGCTCGAGGCGGCCGACATCCTGCCGGGTGAGAAGGTGAGCGTCGTCGACGTGACGAACGGCGCGAGGCTCGAGACGTACACGATTGCCGGCGAACGCGGGAGCGGCGTCATCGGCATGAACGGGGCCGCTGCACATCTCATCCATCCGGATGACATCGTGATCGTGATCGCATATGGCCAGTTCACGACCGAAGAGGCGCGCGCTTTCGCACCGCGGATCGTGCACGTCGACGCGGCGAACCGCGTCCTCGCGCTCGACAGCGACGCGGCATCCGCCGTCGCACCAGGCCTCGAGCGGGCACCGCACGCGCTGTAACCTGGCTCCCGC
>JAVECW010000164.1 GCA_030841285.1 Microbacteriaceae bacterium | reverse complement strand
ACGGTCGTGCCAGACTCATCCGTCTTGATTGCGAGCTCGCCGATGTCGAAGCCGAGATCATTGAGCCGGTGAACGCGGCTGTTGATGCGCCAGCGTTCGGATGACGAGAAGGATTCGCTTCCCGTCAGCTCCTTCCAGAGCGAACGGTATGCGGCGACGATGCCATTGGAGACCTTGATCGGGTCGAGGTCCTCGTCCACTCGCCCGCCGGCCTCGAGGTCCATCAGTTCGCCGGCGATGTTGACCCTGGCGATCTCGAGGTCGTTCTCGCGCTGGCCGTTCGAGAGCCCGCCATCGTAGAGCTGGCCGGTCTCCGCGTCGACGAGGTAGGCGGCGAAGGCGCCGGCGTCGCGACGGAACAGCGTGTTGGAGAGCGAGACATCCCCCCAGAAGAAGCCGACGATGTGCAAGCGCACGAGCAGCACGGCGAGGGCGTCGACCAGACGCGTCGCGGTGTCTGGACGCAAGGTCTGCGAGAAGAGAGCGCGATAGGGGAGCGAGAACTGCAGGTGCCGCGTGACGAGAGCGGACTTCAGGGGGTTACCGTCGTCATCCGAACGGTTGGTAATGATCGCGACCGGGTCGACACACGGGATGTCGATGCGCTGCAGGGTGCGCAGCATGTCGTACTCGCGCTTGGCCATCTCATCCGTCGTCTCCTTGATCGCGATGACGTAGCCGGAGAGGTTCGCGAAGCGCACGAGGTGCCGCGAGATGCCCTTGGGCAGGACGGCGATGTGGTCATTCGACCAGTCCGCGAGCGGCACATTCCAGGGAAGATCGAGGAGTGCAGGGTCGACCGTCGCCGCGGTGATATTGAGGGAGCCGCTCATTCAGAAAACCTATCAAGAGCCGAAACGGACTCTGCCGCGGTCCATTGGCTGGACCGCGGCAGAGTTGGTTAGTGCGTTACCGCCTGGGCGTCGCCCAGTGGCTGGTTAGTCGACGACCGCACCGCTCAGGCGAGCGCCGCTCTCGGCGTCGAACGTGTGCAGGTGGCCGATCTTCGGGGAGATGTACACGGTGTCGCCCGCGTTCGGGTGAACGCGACCGTCAACGCGCGCGACGATGTCGGTGCGCTTGCCCTCGATCTCGCTGTGGCCGTAGAGGTAGCCGTCCGCGCCGAGTTCCTCGACGAGGTCGACTGCAACCTTGAGGCCTTCGCTGCTCGCGGTCGTGACCACAACGTCTTCGGGACGGATGCCGATCGTGACCTGCTTGCCGCTCGCGTTGGCGAGAATCTCGCGCTCGACCGGGATGAGAGCCGTTCCGAACTTGACGCCACCTTCAGTGATGTCGGCCGCAAACAGGTTCATGGCCGGGCTGCCGATGAAGCCGGCAACGAAGACGTTGTTCGGCTGCGCGTACAGGTCGCGGGGCGTTCCCACCTGCTGGAGCACGCCATCCTTGAGCACGGCGATGCGGTCACCCATGGTGAGGGCCTCGGTCTGGTCGTGCGTGACGTAGACCGTGGTGACCCCGAGGCGGCGCGTGAGCGACGCGATCTGGGTGCGGGTCTGAACGCGAAGCTTGGCGTCGAGGTTCGACAGCGGCTCGTCCATGAGGAAGACCTGTGGGCTACGCACGATCGCGCGGCCCATCGCAACGCGCTGACGCTGACCACCGGAGAGCGCCTTCGGCTTGCGGGCCAGGTACGGCTCGAGGTCGAGCAGCTTGGCTGCCTCGAGCACGCGGGCGGCGCGCTCTTCCTTGTTGACGCCGGCGATCTTCAGGGCGAAGCCCATGTTCTCGGCGACCGTCATGTGCGGGTACAGCGCGTAGTTCTGGAAGACCATCGCGATGTCACGGTCCTTCGGCGGGACATCCGTGACGTTACGCTCGCCGATGAAGATGTTGCCGTCGTTGACCTCTTCGAGGCCAGCGAGCATGCGGAGGGATGTGGACTTACCACAGCCGGATGGACCGACGAGAACGAGGAATTCTCCGTCTGCCACCTGCAGGTCGAGCTGGTCGACCGCGGGGCGGGTGGAACCCGGGTAAAGCCGGGTTGCCTTGTCAAACGTTACTGACGCCATGTCTTTCTTGCTCCTTCACCGGCAGGTACGTGCCGGACGATCCGTAGTGAATGGATTGTGGTACCGCGTCCACTGGGCGACGGCGACCACCAACAATGATATGCCATTCGGGTAAGGGTCTTACCACGCGTGCGCGGTAGCGGGCGGCGCACCACTCACCCCCCTTGCGGGTGGCATTCAGCAGGTAGTTGGTCATTTCCCAGACTGCCGATCTACTATCTTCAGTGCGTTTGCATGAAGTGTGAGCGACCCCACCAATCCCGGAGTGAACTCATGACCAACGGCGGATCGAACGACAGCCGTTCCAGCAGGAATGAGCGGCGAGAAGCCGCTCGTGTGAAGGCGCGTCAACTCCGCGTCGAGCAGAAGAAGCGCGATCGTCGCAATCGAGTGCTCGTGCAGGGTGGAATCGGCGTCGCGATTCTCGCCGCCCTTGCCATCGTGGCCATCGTCATCGTCAATTCTATTCGTCCGCCCGGACCCGGTCCGGCGAACATGGCCAGCGACGGCATCGTCATCGGCACGGGACTCAAGGCGGTTTCGACGGCGTCGCTTGCGGCCGATGCTGCGCCGGTGCCGTCGACCCCTGACCCCAGCGGCAGCGTCGTCAGCATCCGCCTCTATGTCGATTACCTGTGCCCGTTCTGCGGACAGTTCGAGCGGACCAATGCGAGCCAGCTCAGCCAGATGGCGAGCTCGGGTGCCGCGACGGTCGAGATCCACCCGATCTCGATCCTGACCAGCCACTCGGCTGGCACCAAGTACTCGCTGCGTGCGGCCAATGCCGCCGCCTGCGTTGCGGACGACTCGCCCAACCAGTTCTACAAGTTCCACACCTCGCTCTTCACCAACCAGCCCGTCGAGGGCAGCGCTGGCCTGACGGATGCGCAGATCAAGAAGCTCGTCACCGCGGCTGGAGCCACCAATACGAGCGCGATCAGCAAGTGCATCGATGACGGCACGTACACGACCTGGGTGACGAATGCGACGGACCGCGCGATTGCGGGTCCGATCCCGAATTCGAACGTAGCCAAGCTCAACGGCACGCCGCTTGTCCTCGTCAATGGCAAGCAGTACACGGGTTCGCTGACGAGCGCCACCGACTTCAAGGCGTTCGTGCTGCAGGCCCAGGGCGAGGCGTACTCGACCGCAACGCCGGTACCGACCTCCACTCCGACCCCGACGACGACTCCGTAGTCGGCCCTAGTGGGGGTTGAGTAGCACGATCGCCTGCGATCGTGCATGAGTCTGGTCGCGCAGCGATTCATCCAGTACCGCGGCCGTATCGAAACCCCGTGGCGTTCCCGTCTAGGATGGATGACCGAGAGGGGCGCACGCCCGCCTCACTGCCGGCCTGGCGCAATTGGTAGCGCACCGCTCTTGTAAAGCGGGGGTTGCGGGTTCAAGTCCCGCGGCCGGCCCTGTAAATACGCGATGGCCTCCGCCCGTCGTCGGTCTGTCGCGCTGCTCGCCGTTGGCTTGACTCCCGGTTCGCCTGCTGCGTAGCGGAGATGGCGAGCGGGGCGCGGCGTGTCCCCAGTTCTGCGCGGCGTGTCACCCGTCAGCTCCGCATCGGGACGATGAGCGGCAAACTAGGGGCGAAGATGTCCTGCCAATAGTGGACGGTACTTCCACGTAGGTGTTGTCCCATCGCCGTTGCGCTGATTGTCGCGACGCTGCTCCGCTTGCGCGGCGCCCATTGAGCTCTCGCTACTTGGCCGCGACGGTCCCGCCGATGAGACACGATCCCGTCGAGATCGGAGCCACCGTCTGATTGTTGTATTCGCGGGTCGACGGCGTGAATTGGCCGATGAAGCAGCTTCCAGCCACGTTGACCGAGAAGAGGATGGATGGGGCATCCAGGTTGACCGAGGTCCGGTCAGCCGTGAGCTGCATCTTCGCCGTGTCGAAGCCGACGGCGGAAAGAGCGGCGATGAAGCTGCGCCCGCCCGGATTCGGCGTCGCCGCGATTGTCGTGGCGGCAGTGCTGTTGAAGAGCACGAAGTTGTCCTTGACTGACGCGGTCGGGTCGTACCGCGTGAGCGGGACGGGAGGGGCAGACGGTGTCGGGGCTGCCTGAGACCTGGTCGCAAGGGGCGTCGGGGCGTGCGCAGTGGTCGGAGCGTTGTTATTGATGATCACGATCGCCGCTCCGGCGCCAGCGGCGAGGACAGCGACGGCGAGGGCCGTCAGCGTCAGGATGCGCGTGCGGGAGCTCATCCGGTGTTCACTGCTCCGGTGTCACCGCTGTCGACCAGGGACGCAATGAACGGGAACAGCCAGAGGTGGGCCGAGATCAGCACCACGACACCCAGCGCGACGAGCTGGAGGATGCGCACCCAGGTCGGTCCGGGCAGGATGCGCCACAGCGCGGCATACACGGTCAGTTCCCCTGCGCGAGCGCTGGGGCGAGTTCCGTGGGTGCTGCCGTCGAGAATTCGACGAACGTGCCGTACGCGATCATCCGCTCTCTCGAGTGGTATGGCGGGTTGCACGTGGTGAGCGTGATGATGCGGTCGGTTGTCCCGGTGGTGGTGACAGTTGGCACCGCGTTGAGGACATCGATCGCGTTGGGCTGCACGTACTGGAAATTCCTGAACTCGTAGGTGTACCAGCCGGAGTCGGTCTGAAGGTAGATCCTGTCTGCGACTTTGAGCGTCCCGACCCCGAGGAAGGTGTTCCCGTAGCCGGTGTCGTGCGCGGCGATCGCGAAGTTTCCGATGCCGCCGGGCATCGCGGTGCCCGTGTAGTGCCCGACGCCGGCCGTCGCGCTGTTGAGCACCTGGGTCTCGGTCGACTGGCGGACGATGCGTTTCCAGTCCGCCCCGAAGCGCGGAACGTACATTACGGCGATGGGGGCGGCGATTCGTCCGGGCTCGGCCAGGACGGGCACGGCGACGGGAACATCGATGGGCGCGGCAGTGGCGGTCGCCAGTGGGGTAGCGGAGGGCGTCGCCTCGGCATGAGAAAGTCGGTCGGAATACAGCCGACTCTGCTGGGCGGCCGTTGCTGTCTGACCGGCGCCCACCACAGCGGGATTGACGACGGCGAACCAGAAGACGTAGAGAAGGACGCCGACGCCCGCGGTGACCAGAATCTCTGCTGTGACGCCCAGCACACCTGACCAGCGGCTCCGCCTGGCCGATCTCGGTTCAGTCAAGCGGCCCCCCACCTCGATAAGAGCCCTATCGATCTCTCGACACTAACCCAGCGGGGCCAGGTCTGATACCCCTCGTACAACAGACGAAGGCCCCGGGCTTGCCCGGGGCCTTCGTCTGTTACTGCGTACCCGCTACTCGGTACCCTCGACGAAGTTGAGCGAGATCGAGTTCATGCAATAGCGGTCACCCGTGGGGGTGCCGAAGCCGTCGTCAAAGACGTGACCGAGGTGTGAGCCGCAGTTCGCGCAACGAACTTCGGTACGCACCACTCCGAGGCTGCGGTCCTCGATGAGCTGGACCGCCTCGGGCTTGATCGACTCGTAAAAGCTGGGCCAGCCGCATCCGGAATCGAACTTGGTTCCACTCTTGAATAGTTCGACGCCACACGCGGCACAGGTGTAGAGCCCTGCGCGGCTTTCATCGAGCAACTCGCCCGTCCAGGGACGCTCGGTCGCGGCTTCACGAAGCACCGCGAACTGCTCGGGGCTCAACTCTTCGCGCCACTCGTCGTTGCTCTTGGACACTGTGTAGTCCATGGCGAGATCCTCTCCCGGAAAGCCTGGCCATCAGTTGCTTTCCATACACAACCCTAAACTCCCGTGACCTCCCGGCCATTCCCGCTGCAACGCTGCGCAATACGGGTGTGGCGACCTGCCCGCGCGATTGCGGGAACACACAGGCCCCCGCCAATAGGATGTTGCCCATTACATTCAGGCTTCACGGAGAGAAGGGCTTAGCTGTGCAGCACGCGTCGCACCGTGACCCCCTCCCTTCTTCTGGCGGAGCGGCCGCAGAGCTTTCCGAGCGTGACGCGGCGATCCTCGCCTTTGAACGACGGTGGTGGCGGCACGCTGGCGCGAAGGAACAGGCGATTCGCGACGATTTCGGCCTCTCGGCCGCGCGGTATTACCAGTTGCTCGGCGCACTCATCGATACTCCAGCCGCGCTTGCGCATGATCCGATGCTGGTCAAGCGCTTGCATCGGATGCGGGACGCGCGCCTGGCAGCTCGTACCGCACGACGCCTGACGTCCACCGAATAAGGACCCGACCTCACCGATATGGCAAACAAGTATCCGAAGGACCGATTCGACGCGGTTCCCGATAATCTCCAGCGCGTCGGCGCGCATCGTGCTCCGCGAGCGAAGGGCCGAGGCTGGATCGGGTTCGCCTGGGCGGCGCTCGCGACCGCAATCCTGATCGGTATCGGTGTGATCGGACTCTTCGCGGTCAACAGCGGCATCAATCTCCCCGGCGGACTCGGCGGAGCGCCGACCCCCACACCGACGCCCACCTCCACGCCGACACCGACGATTGTCCCGACCGTCGACCCGTCGCTGAATCTCACCGTGCTCAACGGCACGACTACGACCGGACTCGCCACGAGCGTGGGAGACACGCTCGTCAAGGCGGGCTGGAAGGTGGGCGCGCGTGGGAACGCGAGCGCGACCAACATCACCAAGACTGTCGTCTACTACTCGGACCCCAAGAACCAGGCCGCGGCGCTCGGCGTCGCACAATCCCTGCCGGGGGCGCCCGTCGCGATGACGCAGGACTTCGCGGTGTCGGGAGCGGACATCACGGTCGTCGTCGGAAGTGACTACAAGCCCGCCCAATAGGGTTGAGATCATACTCAAACCCGAGGATGTTGCGGATGTGTTTCATTCACGAAGAATTTAGGCAATTTCGCGACACATTGTCACAAAAGACTCCGATTGTGGGTCGACTACCCATTAGTATCTGGATTCAACGCGCTGGTGATTGTGCTACGCGCCGTAAGGATCACAGCATTGGGAGTAAGACATGGCGAACGGAACTGTGAAATGGTTCAACGCTGAAAAGGGCTACGGCTTCATCACCGTTGATGGTGGGGGACAGGACGTTTTCGTTCATTACTCCGCAATTGATATGAACGGATACAAGGTTCTCGAGGAAGGCCAGCAGGTCGTTTTTGAGGTCGGTACGGGCAATAAGGGCCCGCAGGCCGAAGCGGTGCGCTTGGCCTAACCCGAGCGAAACCAACACTTACCAACGCCGTCCGAATCTCGGGCGGCGTTGGTCTTTGTGGCTCACTTGCACTCGTCGGGCGCGAGTGCCAGAATCGACCTAGCACTCAGTCCATACGAGTGCTAATCATCCGAATCTTTCGCAGACGTCCGGGAGGGACGAGAAACAAACATGGCAAAGATCATTGCTTTCAACGAGGAGGCCCGCCGCGGCCTCGAGCGTGGCCTGAACATCCTGGCCGACACCGTTAAGGTGACGCTTGGCCCGCGCGGCCGCAACGTTGTGCTCGAGAAGAAGTGGGGCGCCCCCACGATCACCAACGACGGCGTGTCGATCGCCAAGGAGATCGAGCTCGACGACCCGTACGAGAAGATCGGTGCCGAGCTCGTCAAGGAGGTCGCCAAGAAGACCGATGACGTCGCCGGCGACGGAACGACGACTGCGACCGTTCTCGC
>JAVECW010000135.1 GCA_030841285.1 Microbacteriaceae bacterium | reverse complement strand
GCGGCCGCGGCGACGAAAATCGACGTCAGTTCAAGCAAACCGTGCGGTGCGATGTAGAGGAAGAACACGTCCCCCTTGCCATACGCGAACATCACGGCCCCCGTCACGCCGATGTTCTGGGCGTTTTGCAGGATGATCACCGGCACGTAGAGGCCGACGATGCCGAACGCAATGCACTGCGCCGCGATCCAGGCGTTGTTCGTCCATACCTGGCCGGCAAACGAGGCCGCCGGATTGGCCGAGTAGTAGTCGACGAAGTCGTGGTTGACCAGGCGCTTGAGCTCGGCATCCGACCCGAAATTGGCGAGAACCTGCTGGTCGCCCAGCGTCCACCAGGCGTACAACCCCGCGACGACCGCGGTGACCACCGCGACCGCGAGCGTCAGCCAGCGCAAGCGATACAGCGCGGCGGGCAACTGCACCACGAAGAAGCGGGGAATCTGAGAGAGAACGTTGGCCCCTGCCCCAGTGAAGCGCAGCCGTGCGGTCGAGAGCAGGATCGAGAGCCGGTCTCCCTCCGCCGTTGATCCCGCCTGCGTCTTGATCGCCGAGAGCTGAGTGGCCCCCGCCTGGTAGCGCTCGATGAGTTCGTCGGCCTCGCCCCCCGTGAAGGCGCGCTTCTTGCCGAGCGCGGCCAGGCGGTCCCAGTCATCGCGATGCGCGGCAGAATATGCGTCGAGGTCCATTCTGCTTAGATGATAGCCATGGCCGCAGCGATCGTGCCCCGCATCGAGACCGTCGACGACAGCGCCGAGCGCGAATTGATGACGGGCGAGGCCGTCGCCCTTGACGTCCGGCCGGCAAGCTTCATCCTGCGTGCAGCGGGAGCGATCATCGACTGGTTCGCCTACCTTCTGCTGTTCCTGGCGCTCGTCTTCGCGATTTCTTTCGCCGGTGGCGGCGGGATCGACAGCGCGCTGAGTGCTGCACTCACCATAGCGAGCCTGGTCTTCTCGATCGTCGTCGCTCCCGTCGCGGTCGAGTTGGCGACGCGCGGCCGCTCCCTCGGCAAACTCGCGATCGGGGCACGGATCGTGCGCGACGATGGCGGAGCAGAGCAACTTCGGCACGCGTTCGTCCGGGCACTCATGGGCACGGTCGAGATCTATATGACGTTCGGCGGGCTCGCTGCACTCGTCGCACTGTTGAACCCGAAGTCGAAGCGACTGGGCGACCTGCTTGCCGGCACATACAGCCAGCACGAGCGCGTTCCACGGGTCGTGCGGCCCGTCTACGGGATGCCGGCCCAGCTCGCCGCCTGGGCAACAACGGCGGATGTCGCCAAGCTCCCCGACCGCCTGTCGCGCCGGATCGCCCATTACCTCGCGCAAGCGTCGGAGCTCACGCCCGTCGCCAGAGCCGGGCTCGCAGCGGAACTCGCGAACGAGGCATCCGCCTATGTCTCTCCGCTGCCTGCCGCTCCTCCCGAACTCTTCCTCGCGGGCGTCGCGGCACTGCGGCGCGAGCGAGATTTCTCCGCACTCGTCCGCGAACGCGAGCGGATGAAGCGACTCGACCCCGTGCTACACGGACTCCCACACGAATTCCCGGAGAGGTAAGAGAATGACCGATTTCCAGTCGCGTCGCATCGTCGACCTGAGCCACACCATTCGAGCGGGTCTCGTGACCTACCCCGGCCTGCCCGCGCCCACGATCACGCCGCACCTCACGCGCGAGGCGTCGAGGGAGAAGTACGCACCCGGCACCGAGTTCGCGATGGATGTCATCACGATGATCGGAAACACGGGCACCTACCTCGACAGCCCATACCACCGCTACGAGGGCGGGGGCGATCTGGCGTCGCTGAGTCTCGACTCGCTCGTCGGCCTTCCTGCCGAGGTGTTTCACCTGCAGGATGCAACGGAACGAGGCATCCCGGCAGAGGTCTTCTTCGATCGCGAACTCGCGGGCTCCGCCGTGCTCCTGCACACGGGGTGGGACCGGCACTTCGGCCGGCCTGAGTACGCGACGGGCGCACCCTTCCTGACCGCGGCGGGCGTTGAGCACCTCGTGGATGCGGGAGTCGCGCTCGTCGGGATCGACTCCCTCAACATCGACGACACCGAGTCGGGCGGCGAACGGCCGGCGCACAGCCTGCTGCTCGCAGCAGGAATCCACGTTGTCGAGCACCTTACGAACCTGGGCGATGTGCCGGCGAGCGGTGCCAGATTCACCGCGGTGCCGCCCAAGGTCGAGGAGTTCGGAACCTTCCCGGTTCGCGCCTTCGCGGAGTTCTAGCCGGGGACTCAGGGTCTCGATACGCGCGCTGCGCGCGCTACTCGACCACCACAACCCGCGACTTGCCAGAGAACGCTAGTTCGCGCGGCAAGAACGCGCATCCAGTGTCAAGTGGATGCGCGCGCCGACCGAGTGCGCTGCGCGCGCTACTCGACCGACACTGCCGCTAGTAGCGGTAGTGGTCGACCTTGTACGGACCGTCGACCGAGACACCGATGTACGCGGCCTGCTCTGGCGAGAGGGTCGTCAGCTCGACGCCCAGCGCATCCAGGTGCAGTCTGGCCACCTTCTCGTCGAGGTGCTTGGGCAGCACGTAGACGCCGACCGGGTACTTCTCGGGGTAGCAGTACAGTTCGATCTGTGCGAGCACCTGGTTGGTGAACGAGTTGCTCATCACAAAACTCGGGTGCCCTGTGGCGTTGCCCAGGTTCATCAGGCGGCCCTCGGAGAGCACGAGCACGCTGCGACCATTCGGCAGGCGCCACTCGTGCACCTGCGGCTTGATCTCGACCTTCTCCGCCCCAGCGAGCTTCTCGAGCCCGGCCATGTCGATCTCGTTGTCGAAGTGGCCGACGTTGGAGACGATCGCCAGGTGCTTCATCGCGAGGATGTGCTCCGTCGTGATCACGTTGAGGTTGCCGGTTCCCGTGACGAAGATATCGACCTGGTCGACGACGGATTCGATCCGCGCGACCTGGAACCCGTCCATCGCGGCCTGCAGCGCGTTGATCGGGTCGATCTCGCTCACGATCACACGTGCGCCCTGCCCGCGCAGTGCCTCCGCCGCACCCTTGCCGACGTCCCCGTAGCCGGCGACGAAGACGACCTTGCCGCCGATCAGCACATCCGTTGCACGGTTCAGTCCGTCGACGAGCGAGTGACGGATGCCGTACTTGTTATCGAATTTGCTCTTGGTGACGGAGTCATTGACGTTGATGGCCGGGAACAACAGCTTGCCGTCGCGCGCCAGCTCGTACAGGCGGTGCACGCCCGTGGTGGTCTCCTCCGTGACACCCTGGAGCTCCGCCGCGATGACGGTCCACCGGTCGCTGGAGATCGCGAGGGAGTCGCGCAGGGTCTGCAGGATGACTCGATACTCGTGGCTGTCGGCATCCGTGTCTTCTGGAACCGCGCCGGCCAGCTCGAATTCGCGGCCCTTGTGCACGAGCAGCGTCGCATCCCCTCCGTCGTCGAGGATCATGTTGGGCCCGGTCCAGTCAGCGCCGGAGACGCTCGCCTCGGCCGACCAGTCGAAGATCTGCTGGGTGCACCACCAGTACTCCTCAAGCGTCTCGCCCTTCCAGGCGAAGACCGGGACACCGGCGGGCGCATACACGGTTCCGGTGGGGCCGACCGCGATGGCGGCCGCCGCGTCGTCCTGCGTCGAGAAGATGTTGCAGCTGGCCCAACGCACCCGCGCGCCGAGCGCGACGAGTGTCTCGATGAGCACGGCCGTCTGCACGGTCATGTGCAGCGATCCGGCGATGCGGGCTCCCGCGAGCGGCTTGGTGTCGCCGAACTCCGCCCGAAGCGCCATGAGGCCTGGCATCTCATTCTCGGCGAGGCGGATCTGGTGGCGCCCTGCCTCGGCGAGCGAGAGGTCCGCGACCTTGAATCCGAGCGCGGTGGATGGGGCGGATGCTGCGATTGTCATGTGGCTATTCTCGCATCCGAGCCGAGGCACGTGCTCCCCGTTACGGGCGGATGAGCGCCAGGGCCTCGTCGCGGATTCGCTGCATGGTGGAGACATCCGCCGCTTCGACGTTGAGCCGCAGGAGCGGCTCGGTGTTGGACGAGCGCACGCTGAACCACCAGAACGGCTCATCGCTGGCCACGATGCCCGTCACCGTCAGCCCATCGAGCTCGTCGAAGTCCGCCCTGCCGGTGAATGCCTCGACGATTCGCGTGAAGGCGGCGGGCACGTCGTCGACGGTCGAGTTGATCTCGCCGGAGAGCGCGTACGGCGTGTAGCGGGCCGAAAGAGCCGAGAGCGGGCCGTCCTGCCGACCGAACTCGGCGAGCAGGTGCATGGCCGCGAGCATGCC
>JAVECW010000113.1 GCA_030841285.1 Microbacteriaceae bacterium | reverse complement strand
GGCGGGCCCGGTGCCGACGCGCTGGAGGTCGAGGGAGCTTCTCACCAGGATCGGCACGGTCTTTCAGGAGCCTGAGCACCAGTTCCTGGCCGCCACGGTGCGCGAGGAGCTCTCGGTCGGACCCAGGGCGGCGGGACTGACCGCGACCGAGACCGCCGCACGCGTCGACGAGTTGCTCTCGCGTCTCCGGCTTGACCGGCTGGCATCCGCGAACCCGTTCACGCTGTCCGGGGGTGAGCAGCGCCGCCTGTCCGTGGCGACCGTGCTCGCAACGCGGCCGCGCATCCTCCTTCTCGATGAACCAACGTTCGGCCAGGATTCACGCACCTGGCGGGAGATCGTCGCACTACTCGCCACTGAACTCAACACCGGCACTGCCGTGATCGCCGTGACGCACGACACCGACTTCGTCTCGGCGCTCGCCGATGATGAGCTGCGCCTCGGTGCCGGCCTGACGAACGCGACAGGAAGCCGGGAGAAGGGCCGAAGCGTGGAAACCGAGGTGACCCCGTGAGTTTCGTCACGCCAGACGTGCGCCCGAGCGCCATCGCGCGGGTGAATCCCGTCGCCAAGCTCATCGCCGCTCTCCTGCTCGGCGTAGCACTGATGCTGTCCATCGACTGGGTCTCCGCGGCCGTCGCACTCGTGCTCGAGGCCGCGCTCATCGCCTGGGCGGGCCTGAACGCACGCCAGTTCTGGATGCGCACCGCCACACTCTGGATCGGTGCGCCGCTCGCGGGCCTCACGACAGTGCTCTACGGGCGTGACCTGGGCGCGACCCTGTGGCAGTGGGGTTTCATCACCGTCACTGAGGGGTCGCTGACACTCGGCGCTGCCATCGCGCTGCGCGTGCTCGCCATCGGCGTGCCGAGTATCGTCCTCTTCGCGACGACGGATCCGACCGACCTGGCCGACGGGCTCGCGCAGGTGCTCAAGCTGCCCAGTCGATTCGTGCTCGGCGGTCTTGCTGGCATGCGCCTGATCGGGCTCTTCATCGAAGACTGGCGCGCGCTTGGCATGGCGAGGCGCGCCAGGGGCGTCGGCGACGGCAGCGGGCTGGTTGGCACGGTGCGTCGGCTGTTCTCGCAGGCGTTCGCGCTGCTCGTGCTCTCGGTGCGGCGGGGGAGCAAGCTTGCGACTGCCATGGAGGCCAAGGGTTTCGGATCCGACACTCCACGGAGTTGGGCGCGACCCTCACGCTTCGGCGGACGCGAAGTCGTGCTCATCCTGATCGGGGCGCTCATCGCGGCAATTGCCATTGCGGTGGCCGTGCTGGCGGGGAGCTGGCAATTTGTCCTCTCCTGAGCTGCCCGCCGAACTGGTCGAAGCGCTCCGCGGCGCGCTCGCACGTACGGCTACGCCCGTCATCCTCATCGATGGTTCGAGCGGCACGGGCAAGACCACGCTGGCCGACCGCCTGATTGCGGGATGGCCGGGGACAGTCGCGCCGACGCTCGTGCGCATGGATGACATCTACCCCGGCTGGGACGGTCTAGATGCCGCAAGCGGGCACATCCGGGACGAGCTCCTCAGGCCGCGACGTTCGGGAACAACCGCGCGCTGGCAACGCCACGACTGGCCGGCCGATGTGCCTGCCGAGTGGCACACGGTCGACCGAAATGCGCCACTCATCGTGGAAGGATGTGGCACCTTGAGCCGGGCGAACGCGGCACTGGCCGACCTCCGCCTGTGGCTGACCGCCGATGATGGAGTGCGCAAGGCCCGCGCGCTCGCCCGTGACGAGGGTGCGTTCGACGCGCATTGGGACGACTGGCAGGGGCAGTTCGATCGGTTCGTCGCGCGAGAACGACCCGAATCGCACGCGGAGCTGACCATTGACGCTACGGATTGGCCGCCCGTCGTACAGCTGCATTTCGGCGCCGCGGGTCTAACGTGGTGACATGAGCGATGCAGAGCGGCGCAGTGTTGAATACGTCGTCGAATACGTGGATGGCCCGCTCGCGGGCGAGACCGAGCGGCGCGTGCTGATCGGTGGCAACTACGACAACCGGCTCGGAGCGGTGGCCGCGGTTGAGGGCCTCGAGTCCCTGTTCTGGTACAACGCGGGCGAGACGCGCGAGATCCAGGGCGAACTGCACGTGCGATACAGCTTCGACGCGCCGAACAGCGATTCCAGCGAGAGCGATCGCGACGACGACTGACCTCGTCTGTGCCGGCTAACCCATTCTGCAGGCTAGTCCCAGCCGAGTTCGTGCAGCTTGTCGTCATCGATCCCGTAGAAGTGCGCGATCTCGTGCACGAGCGTTACGTGGATTTCCTCGCGCAGCTGCTCCTCGTCGTCGCAGATCGACAGGAGCGGCTCTCGATAAAGGATGATCCGATCCGGCATCTCGCCGAACCCGTATTGCCCGCGCTCGGTGAGGGCGACGCCGTCGTAGAGGCCGAGCAGGTCGAGGGATCCGTCCTCCGGACGATCCTCGACGACGAACACCACGTTCTCGAGCCCGTCGACCATGTCGTCTGGCAGCGAGTCGAGCTCGTCGGTGACGACCCGCTCGAATTCGTCCGCCGTTAGCTCAAACACGCGCTAAGCATCTCACGCGTTATTGCTTGCCTTCCGCAAAAGGCTCTCCGTATTGGGGTGAGTAACGGGGCTTGAACCCGCGACCTCCTGGACCACAACCAGGCGCTCTACCAGCTGAGCTATACCCACCATGTTCGTGATCGACGCTGCGGCCGATCAAGGCAACTAAAGAATTCTATTACATTCGAGCAGCCCAGTTTTCCACGACAGCGGCGGAGATGGCTCTGGTGTCGTCGGTGGAAGGCCCTGGCTCGGCCACGAAGACCGCCTTGCGGTAGTACTCGAGCTCACGAATCGACTCGAGGATGTCAGCGAGGGCGCGGTGCCCGCCGTTCTTGACCGGCGCGTTGAAGTAGATGCGCGGGTACCAGCGGCGGGAGAGCTCCTTGATCGTCGAGACATCGACGTTGCGGTAGTGCAGGTGTCCATCCAGACGAGGCATGAACTTGGCGAGGAAAGCGCGGTCGGTGCCGATCGTGTTTCCCGCGAGCGGAGCCGTTCGATTGGTTGGCACGAACTTGAGAACGTATTCGAGAACCTCGTACTCGGCCTCTGCCAGCCCCTTCCCGTACGGGATCTCTTCGATCAGCCCGGACTCGGTGTGCATGTTCCGCACGAAGTCATTCATGTTCTCGAGCGCGGAGGCATCCGGCTTGATCACGATGTTGAGTCCGGGGTCCAGCACGTTGAGTTCGAAGTCGGTTATCACGACCGCAATTTCAACGAGTTCGTCAACCTCGAGGTCGAGTCCGGTCATTTCGCAGTCAATCCAGACCAGTCGATCCGAGGAGTTAGCCATGCCAAAAGTCTACTGTGGGGCACTGACCGCCTTGGATCGGTGCGATCTGGCGGCCGTAGACTGGGGTCGTGAATCTGCTCCTTTTCACCTCGGCATTCTGCGAACCGTGCACCCAGACGCGGGCGGTGCTCGCCGAGGTCGCGCGACTTGTCCCATCCGCGACGGTGACCGAAATGGATGTCGCGCGCTACTCCGAGCAAGCCGAGGCAGAAGAGGTCAGGATGACTCCGACGGTCATCGTTCAGGATGCCGCCGGCGCAGAGGTCTTCCGCGCCGTCGGAGTTCCCACCCTGCAGCAGGTGTTGGTCGCCGCAGCGAAGGCCGTCTAAAGGTCCCTCACGAGCCGCCTGCGGTATCGTGGAGTCGCGTTGTGCGCCCCCGTAGCTCAGAGGATAGAGCAGGAGCCTTCTAATCTCTTGGTCGCAGGTTCGATTCCTGCCGGGGGCACCGGAACGCCCCTACGGGGCGATCAAGCCCGTTGCCAGAGTCCGCGCAATGAAGCGGCCAGCCGCTCAGGCTCGATTCGGTGTGGCGGGTCAAAATGGTGGCGGTCCTCGAATACTTCCAGCTGGAAGTTGGGGAACACGGCCGCGAGCCGTTCGGCATTTTCGCCATATTCGACGGGATTGCTAAGCCCGCCGAGCGCAAAATAGACCGGCTGTTGAAAGCCGTTGAGGGCGGCTCGGTCGAGGTCGTACGTTTTGAATGTCTGGATGAATGCCGCGATGCCCGCGGGTCGCTTTGCCATCCATGCTGGCGGGTCGCCCGCGGGCGCTTGCGGCAGGGTCACTCTCGGGCGGACACCCAGAGCCATGAACGCACGCATGAACTGTTCCGGAGGCAGATTCATGATTTGGTCGTATTCCGCCCACAAGGCCGTGTGCTCCGCAGTCCAGTCCCAATTCCCGGCCCAGGCGGGCTCCAGTAGTGCCAAGCTCAGCAATCGCTGCGGATGTCTGGCGGCAAACGCGAGCGCCGCAGCCCCTCCGCCCGAATAGCCCACTAGATGGAACCTCTCCCAGCCCCTCGCGTCGGCTTCGCGGACAACGCCGCCGATTTCCGTGTCCAGGCTGTAATCAGGCGGCGGCTCATCGCCCGAGTAGACCTCAAGGTCCTTCGCGAAGGCATCCACGCCGGGCCCGAGTGCTGCCAGGAGCGCCGCGAATGCGGGTTCGGCAGGGAGCACGCTGCCGGGCAGCATCATGACTCGGGCCAGTACCATGCGCAGAGCATAGCCCCGCGTTGACCCATGAGGAAGGGTGACCGCCGCCCAGGCTCGGCGAGCCCGGGTCGGTTCAGGCCTTGACGCGCGAGGCGCGTGCTCGCGGGATGATCCGCAGAAGCGGGTCGACTCGCTTGAGGCTCACGCGCACCCTCAGGTTCGCGCTGCGCGCGATCAGCACAGCGATCACGATCGCGGCGATGGCCGGCACGACGCCTGACGCGACCATGGCGATGTGCGGGCCGACGAGCTCGACCATCCACCCCATGATCGGTCCGCCGATCGCCTGTCCGCCCAGCAGCACGAGGATGTAGAGCGAGATCACGCGGCCGCGAATACGCACGTTCGATGACATCTGGATGATCGAATTCGCTCCCGTGATGAACAGCAGGTTGGCGACGCCGGTGGCGACGAGGAATAGACCGAATGCGATCTCATTCGGCGCGATTCCGGCCACGGCCTGTACAACGCCGAGCGCTCCCGCTGTCGCGATGATCATGCTCAGGCGGATGCTCGTACGCCGGGTGGATGCGATGGCGCCCGCGAGCGCACCGCCAGCGACGAGTGCGTTGAAGAACCCGTATCCCTGCGCGCCGACGTGGAACACATTGTTCGCGTATGCGGCGAGGAACACCGGCATGTTGAACGCGAAAGTCGACAGGAACGCGAGCATCACGATGGTCCAGAAGATGACCGGCTTGGCGAGCACGTACCGCATGCCCTCGGCGAGCTGTCCCTTGCTAGGCGCGGCGGTCGGGCTGTGAAAGAGTTCGGAGGGCCTGAGCATGCTCAAGGTGACCGCGACGACCGTGCACGCGAGGGCGTTGATCGCGAACGCCCATCCGGCGCCGACCGCGGTGATCAGGATGCCTCCAACCGCGGGGCCGATAAGGCCACCCAGCTGGAAGACCGAGGAGTTGAGGCTGATCGCGTTGCGCAGATAGCGCGGGCCCACGAGTTCGTTGACGAATACCTGCCTGGCCGGGTTGTCGATGACCGTGACGAGCCCGAGCACGAACGAGATGACCCAGAGGTGCCAGACCTGGGCCGCTCCGGTCAGGGTCAGCACCGCCAGGCCGGCGGCGAGAACGGCCGAAGCAGACTGCGAGACGATCAGCAGCATCCGCTTCGGATACCGGTCGGCGATCACACCGCCCATGAGGCCGAACAAGAGCATGGGCGCGAACTGCATGGCGACCGTGACACCGACCGCCGCGACGCTTCCGGAGAGCTGGAGCACGAGCCAGTCCATCGCGATGCGCTGCATCCAGACGGCCGTCATCGCGAGGAGGTTCGATGTGGTGAAGAGCCGGTAGTTTCTCACTCGGAATGAGATGAGGGTCTCTCGCCAGGGTGGCCGGACGCTCAGGACCGGCATTGGTCCAGTTGGTGGTGCTGCGTCCAGTGGAGGTGTCACGTATATCGACGCTACGCGCGAGGGCCGTATTCTTGGAGTGACTTCAACCTATAACTACTATTGGAGATTCGAATGAGCACGTTTGAGTTCGACCCGATGCTGCTCAGGACTTTTCTCGCGGTGGCCGACACCCTGAGCTTCACGAAGGCCGCGTCGCGATTGGGCATCAGCCAGCCCACGGCGAGTCAACACGTGCGAAAGCTCGAACAGGCGGCCGGTCGCCAACTCGTCGCGCGCGACACGAGGGATGTACGCCTGACGGACAACGGCGATGCAATGGCCGGATTCGCGCGCACAATTCTCGCCGCGCACGCCGAGGCATCCAGCTATTTCAGTGGTTCCGCGATGAGGGGCCGTCTGCGCTTCGGCGCCGCGGACGACCTCGCGATCACACAGCTGCCGCAGATCCTGCGCCACTTCCGGCAGCTTCACCCTCAGGTCAATCTCGAACTCACGGTCGACCAGAGCGGGCCCCTGTACCGGCGGCTCATGGGTGGACAGCTCGACCTGATCTTCATCAAGCAGAATCCGGGCACGACCGAGGGGACCGTTGTCGGCACGGATGCTCTCGTGTGGGTCGGGCACGAGAAGACGGTCGTCGACGTCGACAAGCCGGTTCCTCTCATTGCGTACCAGGGGCCGAGCATCAGCCGCCAGAAGGCGATCGACGCACTCGAGGCCGCGGGCCGCACCTGGCGGATTACCTGCAACACGCGCGAGGTCAACGGCATGCTCGCGGCCGTGCGCGCGGGAATCGGCGTTGCCGTCTTTCCGCACTCGCTCATACCTGCTGACCTGGTCAAGGTGACCAACCGCTTCGGCCTGCCAGACCTTGGCACGGTCGATTTCACCCTGCTGTCCAACCCGCTTGCACCCAAGGAACCGACCGATGCGCTGACCGCCGCGATCCTCGGCCGCACCCTGAGCGGAGTGAACTGACGCGTTCGTTTCCTCCAGGTGGCCGCGATATTCTGCATGTATGCGCGATCTGCAGGCACAAATCATCCGTGACTTGAACGTGAGCCCGAGTATCGACCCTCTCGTCGAGATCGATCGGCGCGTGAGCTTTCTGGTCGACTACGTGAAGTCGAGTCGCGCGGCCGGCCTCGTGCTCGGGATCAGCGGCGGCCAGGACTCGTCACTCGCGGGTCGCCTGTGCCAGATCGCGGTCGAGCGACTCTCCTCGGAGGGGGTCATCGCCGAGTTCATCGCTGTGCGCCTGCCGTACACCGTGCAGCACGACGAGGAGGATGCACAGCTCGCCCTGAGTTTCATCAAGCCGCATCGGGTTGTCACCTTCAACATCCATCGTGCCGTCGACGGCTTCCAGGCGGAGTACCTCGACGCCGTGGGCGCCGCGATGAGCGACTTCACGAAGGGCAACGTCAAGGCGCGCGCCCGAATGGTCGCGCAGTATGCGATCGCAGGACAGCAAGGGTTGCTCGTGGTCGGCACCGACCATGCGGCCGAGGCGGTCACGGGCTTCTTCACCAAGTACGGGGATGGAGGAGCGGATCTGCTCCCGCTGAGCGGCCTGACGAAGCGGCAGGGTCGCGCGCTGCTCGAGACACTCCATGCGCCAGAGCGGCTCTACTTGAAGGCGCCGACCGCCGACCTGCTCGATCACACGCCCGGCCAGACCGACGAAGACAACCTGGGCCTCACCTACCAGAACATCGACGACTTCCTCGAGGGCAAGGACCTACCGACCGAGGTCGCGGAAGCCATCGAGGCGCGGTACCGTGCAACCGAGCACAAGCGGCGCGCGCCCGCCACCCTCTTCGACGACTGGTGGCGCTAGACGCCTGGCGTCTACACACTTGGCGCTAGACACGCATGAAGGGCCGACGGTTTCCCGCCGGCCCTTCATTTCAGCTCGCTAGACCAGGGGTCGCGTGAACTGAGCGGGCTGTTCAGGGGGAGCAGCCGGGACGCTATGCATGACCGGTGCCTGCGTGGCGTGTGCAGGTTGAGCAATGGCAGATGGCGCCGTGTCCGTATTCGTCAGCCGGAACGGAGCGGATGCCGCCGGTGCGGACGGCGCAGCTGCGGCCGACGCGGGCGCGAACTGATCGTGGTGCTGCTGCGCGACCCAGGCATCCTGCTGCGCGAGGAGCGTGCGCTCGGTGTCGTTGGTCTCGTAGCGCCAGCGTTCGAGGTCGTCCTGGAAGATCTTGCGAGCGCGGCGCGGCTTGTTCTGCCACTCGATCATGCGATCGCGAAACTCGGCGATCGCGGGGTCGAGCTGGTAGCCAAAGGTGGCCGAGTGGCGTTTCAGCTCGGAGAGCTGGTGGCTGGCCCAGTTCGCGGCGATGCCCGCACCCTTGATGGGGAGCAGGCGGACCATGATGTCGGTCTGGCCAACGGCACGGTCCGAGAGGACCTGCTCCGCTGGGGTCAGCGAGTTCCAGACGGATGCCTCGGTTGCGGCATCCACGAGCGCGGCGATTGCGGAGGCCTTTTGCGCACGGTCGGTGCGGGAGAGCAGGCCCTTGATTGAGCTCTTAGCGATCGAGGCGGCGATGAGCCCCGAGACGATCACGGAGGCTGCGAGGATCGCGGCAGTGAAGATCACCGGGCGCGCAGCGGGCGATGTATACCAAGCGATGAAGTCAGTCAACCAGTGCATGTCCCGCATGCTACCCGCGCTCGTGGCGGATGCCGGGAAGCGCGCCCGCAGTGTCGCGGGAACAAAATTCACGCTCTCAACGTAGGAGTATGTTGAGCGACGAACCGAAAGGGGTTGCCATGCAAACTCTCGTCCTTGCCGGTGGATGTTTCTGGTGTCTGGATGCCGTCTACCGCGTGCTGCGCGGCGTTGAAGACGTGGTGTCTGGATACGTCGGTGGAGAAACCGCCCACCCGAGCTACGAGCAGGTGTGCACCGGTATGACCGGGCACGCCGAGGCCGTGGCAGTCACGTTCGATCCCGAAGTGATCCCGGCATCCGTCATCCTGGATGTCTTCTTCACGCTGCACGATCCCACCCAGCTGAATCGTCAGGGCGCGGATGTCGGAACGCAATACCGTTCCGCGATGTTCTACGCGGATGCAGAGCAGGAGCAGCTCTTCCGCGACGCGCTCGACCGCGCCGCGACGTACTGGGACGGCACCATCGTGACGACCTTGGAGCCGCTCGGCACGTTCTACCGTGCCGAGGAGTACCACCAGGACTTCTTCGCGAAGAACCCCAACCAGGGTTATTGCCTCGCGGTTGCGCAGCCCAAGGTGAACAAGGTCCGTGCGTCATACTCCTCGTACGTGATCGCCGCCTAGCTTTCCTCGCTGGCTGAGTAGGCCGCTCGCGGCCGTATCGAACCGTGTTGTTGAGTAGGCCGTCCACGGCCGTATCGAAACCCTTGTGCCGGTTGAGTAGGCCGCCCGCGGCCGTATCGAAACCTGGACGGTAGCTCCTCCCCAGCGAGGCTCCACGCGCCCGTCTCCCCAGATCCTCTGCCGCTCCTCCTCGCGCGCCACTCCGCAGCACACACTGTGTGTCACGAGCCCCGGGGCAGCGAGGACTGGCACAAATGCAGACCCCGGGGCTCGTACCTCGCGGCTCGCGCGAGGGCGAGACACGAGGAGACGAACATGACAGACATCATCACGACGAGCGGGCTCGTCGCGACGGTTCCCAGGCACGTGACTACGGCTGAAGGCCTTCCGATCACGAGCTTCAGGCTGGCCGCCGGCCAGCGCAAGTTCAACAGGACCACCAAGGCCTGGGAATACGGCGACACCAACTGGTACACGGTCACCGCGTTCCGGCAGCTCGCGATCAACCTCGTTGGTTCCGTTGCGAAGGGTGACCGCGTCGTGGTCACCGGGCGGCTACGCATCCGTGAATGGGAGAACGAAGAGCGCAGCGGGACGGTCATCGAGATCGATGCGGATGCGGTCGGTCACGATCTCAACTGGGGGACTTCCTCCTATGCGCGCAATGTGAAGTCGAGCGCGGCCGGTTCCGAAGCGGAGCACAGCGAAGCGGACCACGACGACGGGCCGGCCGACGAGAATACGGCCTTCGACCCCGACGAGGCGTCGGGCGCTTCCGGAGCGGATAAGGGCGGCTGGGCCACAACCGAGGAGGACTCGCTCGTCGTCGCCTGAAGCGGTCGTCGGGCAGATCGGTCGGCCAGGTGCGCCCCATAGACTTGGAGCATGGCCGAATACATTTACTCGATGGTCCGCGCCCGCAAAGCGGTCGGCGACAAGCTCATCCTCGACGATGTCACCATGTCGTTTCTGCCAGGAGCGAAGATCGGGGTTGTCGGTCCGAACGGTGCAGGCAAGTCGACGATCCTCAAGATTATGGCCGGACTCGACACCCCGAGCAACGGCGAAGCAAGGCTGAGCCCCGGTTATAGCGTCGGCATCCTCATGCAGGAGCCGGAACTCGACGAGAACAAGACGGTCCTCGAGAACGTGCAGGAGGGCGTCGGTCCGATCAAGGCGAAGGTCGACCGCTTCAACGAGGTATCGATGGCGATGGCCGACCCCGACGCCGACTTCGACGCGCTCATGGCCGAGATGGGTTCGCTCCAGGAGGACATCGACGCGGCCGACGCTTGGGATCTCGACTCCCAGCTTGAGCAGGCCATGGACGCATTGCGTACCCCGCCGGGGGATGCCACCGTTGCGAACCTCTCCGGTGGAGAAAAGCGCCGGGTCGCACTCACCAAGCTGCTGCTCCAAAAGCCGGACCTGCTCCTGCTCGATGAACCGACCAACCACCTCGATGCAGAGAGTGTGCTCTGGCTCGAACAGCATCTCGCGCAGTACCACGGCGCCGTGCTCGCGGTCACTCACGATCGATATTTCCTCGACCACGTGGCCGAGTGGATCGCGGAGGTCGATCGCGGGCACCTCTATCCATACGAAGGCAACTACTCGACTTACCTGGAGAAGAAGGGTGCGCGCTTGGAGGTGCAGGGCAAGAAGGACGCCAAGCTCGCCAAGCGACTGTCGTCCGAACTCGAATGGGTGCGGAGCAACGCCAAGGGCCGCCAAGTCAAGTCCAAGGCACGTCTCGCCAGGTACGAGGAGATGGCCATTGAAGCCGAGAAGACGAGAAAGCTCGACTTCGAGGAGCTCGTCATTCCGATCGGCCCGCGCCTCGGCGCCCAGGTGATCGACGCCAAGAAGCTCGAGAAGGGCTTCGACGGGCGCGTGCTCATCGACGGACTGAGCTTCACCCTTCCACGCAACGGCATCGTCGGCGTCATCGGCCCGAATGGCGTGGGAAAGACCACGCTCTTCAAGACCATCGTCGGCCTCGAGCCGCTCGACGCGGGTGACCTCAGGGTCGGCGAGACCGTCGACATTTCCTACGTTGACCAGAGCCGCGGTGGTATCGACCCGAACAAGACACTCTGGGAGGTCGTCTCCGACGGGCAGGACTACATCCAGGTCGGCAAGACCGAGATCCCGTCTCGCGGATATGTCAGCCAGTTCGGTTTCAAAGGCCCCGACCAGCAGAAGAAGGCAGGCGTGCTCTCCGGTGGCGAGCGCAACCGTCTGAACCTCGCACTCACACTCAAGCAGGGTGGCAATCTCCTGCTGCTCGACGAACCGACGAACGACCTGGACGTCGAGACCCTCGGCAGCCTTGAGAACGCGCTGCTCGAGTTCCCTGGCTGCGCCGTGGTCATCACTCACGATCGGTGGTTCCTCGACCGCATCGCGACCCACATCCTTGCCTACGAAGGCACCGAGGAAAACCCCGGATACTGGCACTGGTTCGAAGGGAACTTCGAGGCCTACGAAGAGAACAAGGTCGAGCGCCTCGGACCAGATGCTGCCAAGCCGCACCGCTCCACCTACCGCAAGCTCACCAGGGACTGAGGCTGTGACAATCGCGCCAGCGATTGCGCGACCCCGGCACCGACCGAGCCCGCGAAGGAGCACGTGATGCCAAGGTTGCACATCCAAATTCCGCTGCGCTGGTCAGACTTCGACGCCTACGCGCATGTCAACAATGCCGAGATGCTGCGCATCCTCGAGGAGGCGCGCATCCAGGCGTTCTGGCGGCCCGATAACGGCGAGGGTGCCGGCACCGCGGTGATGGATGCTCGTCCGGGCGCCGAGGTGATCGTCGTGATCGCGCGGCAGGAGCTTGAGTACCTCGCGCCGATTCCGTACATGCGCGCGCCCGTCGACATCGAGATGTGGATCGGCCGTATCGGCGGCGCGAGCCTCGAGATCGGCTACGAGGTCTACTCGCCGACCGGTGTGGTCCCTCGAGTTCTGTACACCCGGGCCGCGACTACGCTCGTCCTGGTCACAGCGACCACCGGCAAACCCGCCCGCATCCCGGACTCGCAGCGCGCCGCCTGGCTTCCCTACCTCGAAGAGCCGGTCGCCTTCGCCAAACGCGGCTAAGCATCCGGGATGCGAGGTCTCGACCCTGGGAATCCTCGAGCTATCTGGGATTCTCGGTGAAGCTCCCTGTCCAGATGGCCCTGGCTCCGGATTCCCCGATACGGACAACCGTGACGACCGATCCAATCGCGGTGACCGCGACTGCCGCGGCGAGGACGATCGTGACGGCGACGCGCAATGACTTGCCTTGGACGCGCAGGCGCGCACCCTCGCGGTAGAAGAAACGGAACCAGGCCCACTGCACGAGCGCGACGACGAAGGTCGCGATGGCCCACGGGAGCAGCGTGTACCCGAGCGACTGGTGTGCGGCGATGAGTTCCGTGCGAGCGACGCGCGCGACGAGCCATTCACCCGCGGCCATCGTGATCGGCACGGCTACGAGTGCTGTAAGGGCGATGAGCGGGGTGACGATACCGAGTCTGCGACGGGCAGCGGGCCAGGCGGCCGCGAGGACCGTGCACAGCGCGGCGAGCGGAACGACGATGACCACAAAGTGCACGATCAATACGTGCAGCGGGAGCCCGTTGATCTCGTACATCAGGACGTCACGACCGACCCGCCGGATACGGTGACGGCGATCGGGTTGAGCGGGTTGACCGCCGGCCCCTGTATCACCTTGCCCGTGGCCGCCTCGAACCTGGAGCCGTGGCACGGGCAGTCGAATTCGGCGGACGCGGCATTCACGACGCAGCCCTGGTGCGTGCAGATCGCGCTGAAGCAGACGACCTTTCCAGCGGTCGGCTGGGCGAGCAGCACCGGAGCATCGCCGATTTTCGTCGAGACGCTTCCGCCGACAGGGATGTCGGCGAGCTTGGCGACCTCGGTGCCCGCGGCCGTTGTCGGGGCGGCCGACGCGCCACCCGCGCTTCCGGAGGTACCGTTGCTGGCCGCATTGCCTACTCCAGAAGGTGTGCAGGCGGCGAGAACGAGTGTTCCCGCGCCCACCACTGTGACACCTCCGGCGGTGATCAATGCGCGACGGGTTACGGTTGGCGGGTTGTCCATGGGTTCTCCTCCAGGGCCTTTACAGCTATCGACGATGTATGTGTGTCATTTCTATCAACGAGGTGCCGTCGCATCCGGTTCAAAATGGGATGAACGAAACGTCTCCCGATTACGTTGATACCAGTGGAGGTGCGGAATGGCGGATGAACAGGCCGAATTGCTTCGCGCGCTCCACGACGAGCACGCGCCGGCTCTGTGGCGGTATGTCGTGTGGCTAACGGGTGATCGACAGTTCGCGGAGGACGTTGTGCAGGAGACGCTCGTGCGCGCCTGGAGCCGTCCACAAGTACTTGACCAGTCGGAGACCTCCGCACGATCCTGGCTCTTCACGGTTGCTAAGAACCTGGTGATCGACGACCGGCGAAGCGCCCACGCCCGTCACGAGATCGTCTCGGAGCAGGTACCAGAGCGGGTCGCGGATGACGGAACCGATGCGCTTCTCGACACCTGGCTCATCTCGGATGCGCTCACCGCTCTTTCCGCAGACCACCGACTCGTCATTGTCCACGCCTATTACAAAGGCCAGTCCACGGTCGAGATCGCGCGCGAGCTGGACATCCCGGAAGGCACCGTGAAGTCCCGGTTGCACTACGCATTACGTGCCATGCGCCTTGCCCTGCAGGAACGGGGGGTGACCGAATGAGCGCCGACGTGTATTCCGACTGGGACGCTGCTTACGTGATGGGCTCACTGTCACCGATGGAACGGCGCGAATTCGAGCGGCACCTGGCTACCTGCGCGTCCTGCTCCGCTGCGGTTGCGGAGCTGGCCGCGCTCCCCGGGCTTCTCGCGAAGCTTCCCGCTGCGGAAGCGCGCGGACATCTCCTGCCTGAGAGTGAAGCGCCGGTTCCGGCGACCCTGTTGCCGCGCCTCGTCCGCTCTGTCGCCCGGCGACGGCGACGCATCCGTACGTTCGTCGCGAGCGGTGTCGTCGTCGCTGCCGCCGCCGCTGCCGCGATCGTGCTCATGATTCCCCAGGTCTTTCCCGGTGCGGCTCCGCACAACGCGGCGACCGGCACCGAGGTCACGCTCTCGCAGGTTATTCCCAGCTCGATGAATGCGAGCATCCGCCTGGTCAACGAGGGGTGGGGCACCCGCATTGAGATGAACTGCCGGTATGACAAGGTTGGCGGGAGTAATCCGACGGACTATACGCGGGACGCTGCGCATACCTACGCAATGTATGTGACGGATACCGCGGGCCAAACGACGCAGATCGCGACCTGGACGGCGAAACCTGGCAGCGTCGCCGAACCGTCGGGGACCACGAGCCTCGCGCCAGACAAGATCGCCACCGTGGATGTGCGCTCCGCGGCGAACGGCCAGGTGCTGCTGCGAGGTAGTCCGTAACACCGTTCGATAGCGGCACAACGTGCCGGCTGAGCAGCACGATCGCCTGCGATCGTGCATGAGACCGGTCGCGCAGCGACTCATCCAGTACAGCGCGCATCGAAGCCCCTTGAAGCCCCCGACGTTAGCCGCGGCCGGGCACCCGCATCATGCCCTCTTGGGCGACACTCGCGAGCAAGAGGCCGTCTCGCTGGTAGATGCGACCAAGGGCGAGGCCCCGGCCGCCGGTCGCGCTCGGCGATTCCTGCGTGTACAGCAGCCAGTCGTCGACCCTGCCGAATCGGTGCCACCACATGGCGTGGTCAAGGCTCGCCAGCTTCAGCCCCGTCGTCGACCAGGAGACCCCGTGGCGACGCATGATCGACTCCAGGATCGTGTAGTCGCTCGCGTACGCCAGAGCCGCCCTGTGCAGGTTCTTGTCGTCTGGCAAGGGGCCGACCGACTTGATCCAGACGGCCTGATGCGCAACGTGCTCTCCCTCGACCGCGAGGTATACGGGCGAAGGAATATGACGTGTGTCGAACGGTCGGTCACTCGACCAGTAGCGTGCAGCGGGGTGATCGATATCGGCGAGTGCGTCGGCCGAATTCGGGAGCGACTCCGGGTCCGGCAAGTCTGACGGCATCTCGACTTGGTGGTCGAAGCCGTCATCCTCGTCTTGGAATGACGCGATCATGGAAAGAATGGGCGCGCCATCCTGGTAGGCCTGCGTGCGCCTTGCCGAGAACGAGCGTCCATCGTGGATGCGGTCGACTGCAAACGTAATGGGCTGGTTGACGTCGCCAGGACGCAGGAAATAGCCGTGCATCGAATGGACAATGCGCTCATCTGGAACCGTGCGCATGGCGGCAACGAGCGACTGGGCGAGTACCTGCCCACCGAAGACGCGACCGTGCGGCATCCACTGCGATGGGCCCGTGAAGATGTCCTCGCTCGTGCGCGCGCCGGTGTCCGTGAGGTCGAGTGCGGTCAGGAGTGAGTCGAGGGGCTCGGTCATGGTGCCTCCTTATCCGTGTCCCTTGGTAGTTTAGACAGCAGATGAGCCAGTCATTTTCCCTCGTAGATTCCCTCGCCGTTGCCGATCTCAAGGTCTACCTTGCGCGCGCAGGGCGGCTTGAGGACGGATCCGTCCGCCTGATCGCCGGTTCTGGCGTGCTCGCGGCCTACTCCGCAATCCTGTATCCGCACGGTTTGCTCGACCAGAGCCCGACCGTGCTCGGCCTGCGCACTTTCGCGATCGAGCCGGGTGTGGCCTTCGATGCGGTGGTTCCCATGCGTTCGATGCTCGATCGGCTCGCCCGGTTGCAGGAGACCATCGAAGGCGGTTCGGATGCTGTCGCTGTCGAGGTCCGCCTTCCGCTCGAGGTCAGCACCGTGACGTGGGCGGGAATTTCCCCACCGCGCGGTGGTTGGCGCCCGGTCGGCGAGACGACGTACGGGCTGCTGGATGCCACGGCGCGTGCCGGCATCGATGAGGTTGCGGCCGCCGTCCCGACCGGGACGGGCGAACAGCTCGTGCAGCGGGTGCGCGCGGAAGTGTGGGGGCGGCCCATCGACGGCCTCGAGTTCGTGCCGGCCGGGGCGTCTTTCGCGGCCGCGAGCCTGGGCTTCCTCGCCGAGGGCGAGCCGATCGCGCTCTACGAGACCGGCCCGTGGACGCGCCTGACGACCCGCAGGGGACACGTGCTCGTTCGACGGCAGGCCTGGAGCCTCAAGCCCTAGCTTTCTCCGGTTCGGCTGCCGTCCGTGCCCTCGGGAAGCCGAGTTGTGTGGCACGCCTGGCGAGGATCCCGCCGATCGCGAGAACCGCAACCCCGATGACGGGGTGCACCGCGAGCATGATCGTGGCGCCGAGCGGCGGGGCCGCGTGGCTATCCGGGCTGACTCCGAAGAAGACGCCGGCGAGGATGAACAGGATGGTCTGGAAAATGATCAGGAACAACGCCACCGCACTCAGCCAGATTGTGCTTTTGCCCGCGCGAGCGAATGCGGCGGCTAGGAGGGTGAGGAGCGCGAGCAGCCTCAGGACGACTTGCCCGTTGAAGGCATGAATCGCAAAAAGGTCGTCTGACTCCTTGCTGAATACCCCGATGCCGGCGAGGTAGAGCTGAATAACAAGGGAGATGGCGAAGAGAACAGCAACAACGGCGAACACCTTGCGCATGAGGACTCCTAGTCCAGATCCAGCTGCTTCGGAATCAGTGCCAGGACCGATCGCGTCCGCCTGATGTGTGAACGCTACTCCGCCCGCTGGCCGCGCGCGAGAGATGGTCGCGATCATTCGTCGAACGTATTGACCATGGCGTGTGCAGCACGCTCGAGGTAGTCCCAGAGGGTTGCTTCGTGCAGTTCGCTGAGTCCGAGGCTGTCGACCGCGCTGCGCATGTGGGTGAGCCAGCGATCGCGCGCATCCGGATTGACCTTGAACGGAATGTGGCGCATTCGCAACCGCGGATGCCCGCGCCGGTCGCTGTAGGTGCCCGGGCCGCCCCAGTACTGCTCGAGGAAGAGCGTGAGGCGCTCCGTGGCGGGACCCAGGTCCTCTTCCGGATACATCGGCCGCAGCACCGGGTCGTCCGCCACACCTCGGTAGAACTCTGTGACGAGCCGCAGGAAGGTCTCATGCCCGCCGACCTGCTCGAAGAACGATCCTCCGACCGCGGCGGCGCCCTCATTGCCGCGTAGCACGACGGGACTCGGCGGTACCCGCTGCTGTTCGCTCCACGGTCCGGTTTCGCTCGCCATGTCAGTCCTCCGGCTTGGCTTGGGGCTTGGTGACCGGCTTGGTGGTCGGCTTGGCAGTGGTCGCTGGCGGGGTTTTGGCGGAGGTCGGGCTCGCCCGAACGACCGGGACCGCACGCGGATCCGCCGCGGTCTTCGACCCGCGAGTGCGCGGCTGCTTCGATGTGGGTTCTTCGGCCACGGCCACGGGTCTGGTTCGCGGGGGCCGCGCACCCTTGACGCTCGCGGCGCCTTCGAAGCCGCTCAGCACGATGCTGTTGAGCGCGGGCAGCTTGATGCCCATGTCGTCGAGCGCGCTCTTCAGGCGAATTCGCAGTTCGCGGGCGACGTCATCCTTCACGTTGGTCCTGGTCTTGATCACGAGACGGATGATCAGCGCCTCAGCCGAGATCGACTCGAGTCCCCAGATCTCCGGCTTCTCGATGATGCGCGAGCGCCACTTCGGATCGGTTGCCAGCGCAGTCGCGGTCTCGAGCATCTTCTCCTGCACTGCCTCGACATCCGCTTCGTATGGCACGGCCAGGTCGATGATGACGCGCGCCCAGCCATGCGACATGTTGCCGACGCGCAGGATCTCGCCGTTGCGCACGAACCACAGCGTTCCGTTGACGTCTCTGACCTTGGTGATCCGGATGCCGACCTCCTCGACGACGCCCGTCGCCGGCCCGAGATCGACGACATCGCCAACGCCGAGTTGGTCTTCCATGACCATGAAGAGGCCGTTGAGCACGTCCCTGACGATGTTCTGGGCGCCGAAGCCGAGACCGGCACCGACGGCCGCGGTCAGTAGGGCAAGCGAGCCGAGGACGCTGGAGTCGATCCTGTTGATGACAAGAATGATCGCGACCACGGCGACCGCGACGTTGACGATGTTGCTGAGCACCGTGCCGAGCGTGCGCGTGCGCTGCACGACCCTGACGGCGGCGAGCGGGGATGCGGCGATGGCCTGGGTGTCATCACCGTTCTGCTTTTTCTTGACACCGCTGACGATCTGGCGGACTACGTGGCGGATGAGGACGCGCAGGATCCAGCTGAGCAGGAACGCGCCGCCGATGATGGCGGCAACGGCGAGCAGCGTCCACCCGCTCTGCACCAGAAATTCTCCGACGCCGAGCCAGAAGTTCGTCATGTTCATATCCACCCCAGCTTAAGTGGCGGTCGAGTGCGTGCGCAGCGCGCGCCTCGAGACCCCGGCCTTCGCCGACGTGCCACAGAATCCTGGGTCGCTACGAAAAACCTCGCACTCTGTGGCACGTCGGTGGTGTTGGTCGAGGGCTTACGAGTCCGAGGCATCCTTCGCCTGTGCGGCGAGGGCCCGCTCGACGCCGGCGAGGTTCTCGATGACCAGGCGGCGCAGAGCGGCAGGCTCCGGGTTGGCGTCGAGCCACGCGCGCGTGGCATCCCGCAACTCGGCGTTCGCGAGCGGCGCCGGGTACATGCCAGAGACAAGGTACTCGGCGATCTTGTAGCTGCGCGATTCCCAGACATCCTGGAGGGCGGCGAAGTACGTCGGCACGAACTCGGCGAGCACGCTCGTGTCAGACGCGCGCTGGAAGCCCATCGTCGTGTACCGCACGATCGTGTTCGGCGCGGTGTCGACGTCGAACACGGATGCCCACGCGGCACGCTTGCCCTCGACGGTCGGGATCGCCGCGGTGGCCTGGGCGGCGAACTGTGCGCCGTTCGCGGTGTTGTCAGCAGTGAGGGCCGTGTCGATCTCGGCACGCCCGGCCTTGCCGCCTGCGACGAGCGCGATCAGCAGCTCCCAGCCCAGGTCGGTGTCGATCTCGAGCCCGGGGAGCGAGCTCGACCCGTCGCGCAATCCCGCGATCGCCGCGAGGTGCTCCTCCGTGGAGGCGAGCGCCGCGAAGAACTTCACGAATTGGAATTGGGCGTCGCTGCCTGGCTCGGCCGAGCGGGCGAGCTTCCAGAGTGCGGATGCCGCATCCTCGCTCGTGGTCTTCTGCCGATCCGGCGCCACATACGAGCTCGCGGCCAGCGCGAGCTGGCTGAGCGTGGTGCGGATGGTGGTCGACTCGGTTTCCGGGGCGATGTTGTTCAGGACCAGGCGCACGTAGTCGCTCGCGGGCGTCTCGGCGTCGCGGGTGGCATCCCACACCGCACCCCACACGAGCGAACGTGCGAGCGGGCTCTGGATGGACGACAAGTGCTCGATGGCGACCTCAAGCGACGCCTCATCGAGGCGGATCTTGGCGTATGCCAGGTCGTCGTCGTTGATCAGGATGAGCGCTGGCCTGGTCAGCCCGACAAGCTCGGCGACCTCGGTGCGCTCGCCGTCGACATCCAACTCGACGCGGTGGTCGCGCACGAGGCTCTGCTTACCGTCCTCAGCGTCGACGAGGTTGTAGAAGCCGATCGCGAGGCGGTGCGGGCGGATGGTCGGATAGTCGGCCGGAGCAGACTGCAGCAAAGCGAATGCCGTGATGGTGCCGTCGGCATCCACCGAAAGCTCGGGGCGCAGCGTGTTGACGCCCGCCGTCTCCAGCCACAGCTTCGACCATTCGGTGAGGTCGCGCCCGCTCGTGGCCTCGAGCTCGACAAGCAGGTCGCGCAATTCGGTGTTGCCGTACGCGTGCTTCTTGAAATACTGCGAGACACCGGCGAGGAAGGCATCCTGCCCGACCCACGCGCCGAGCTGCTTGAGCACCGAGCCGCCCTTGGCGTACGTGATCCCGTCGAAGTTGACCTGGACATCCTCGAGGTCGTTGATCGTGGCGACGATGGGGTGCGTGGATGGCAGCTGGTCCTGCTTGTACGCCCAGCTCTTCTCCATGGCGGCGAATGTCGTCCACGCCTCGTGCCACTCGGTGGCCTCCGCGGTCGCGAGCGTCGAAGCGTACTCGGCGAAGGATTCGTTCAGCCAGAGGTCGTTCCACCACTTCATGGTGACGAGGTCGCCGAACCACATGTGTGCGAGCTCGTGCAGGATCGTGACGACGCGGCGCTCCTTGACGGCGTCGGTCACCTTCGAGCGGAAGACATAGGTCTCGGTGAAGGTGATCGCGCCGGCGTTCTCCATGGCTCCCGCGTTGAACTCGGGCACGAAGAGCTGGTCGTACTTCGCGAACGGGTACGCGTAGTCGAACTTCTCCTCGTAGAACTCGAAGCCCTGGCGGGTCTTGTCGAAGATGTAGTCGGCGTCGAGGAACTCGGCGAGGCTCGCTCGCGCGAAGACGCCGAGCGGGATGACGCGGCCGTCGCGGCTCGTCAGCTCGCTGTGCACGGACACGTACGGCCCAGCGACGATTGCCGTGATGTACGAGGAGATCACCGGGGTCGGCTCGAAGGCCCACGTCTTCGCACCCGTGGCAGCGGCATCCGTCGGCTCGGGGGTCGGTGAGTTGCTCACGACCTGCCAGTGGTCTGGCGCGGTGATGCTGAACGTGAACGTCGCCTTGAGGTCGGGCTGCTCGAACACCGCGAAGACGCGGCGCGAGTCCGGAACCTCGAACTGGCTGTAGAGATACACCTCGCCGTCGACCGGGTCGACGAAGCGGTGCAGGCCCTCGCCCGTGTTCGTGTACAGCGCGTCGGCGACGACCGTCAGTTCGTTCTCGGCCTTGAGGTTGTCGAGCTGGATGCGCACGCCGTCGCTGACCGTCTCCGGGTCGAGTTGCACGCCATTGAGCGTGACCGAGCGCACGGTGCGGGTGATGGCATCGATGAACGTGGATGCGCCATCCTTCGCATCGAACTTCACCGTCGTTGTGCTCAGGAACGTCAGGGGACCGGTCGTGAGGTCGAGCGTGACGTCGTAGCTGTGCGTGGTGATGAGTGCGGCGCGCTCACTGGCTTCGACGCGTGTGAGGTTCTCTGCAGGCAACGCTGACTCCTTGGGGTCGTGGCTGGAAAAATCGGATCGTGTCCGACATTCCACATTAGGCGAATCGGTTCCTGTGAAGTCGCTGTCCGCCGACGAATTCGAATGTGGTTGGCTTGACCAATGCCTTCTGTAACGACCGATTCCGCCGCGCCCACAACCGTTGATTTCTGGTTCGACCCGTCCTGCCCGTGGGCCTGGATGACGTCGCGCTGGGTAGACGAGGTGGCGCCGCACCGCAACCTCGACGTGAACTGGCACATCATGAGCCTTGCCGTGCTCAACGAAGGCAAGGAGGTCGGCGAGGCGTATCGCGACTTCATGCCGCGCGCACTCAAGTACACGCGCCTGGTTGCCGCCGTTCGTGAACTGCACGGCGACGAGCTCGTCAAGCCGCTCTACGACGCCCTGGGAACGCGCATCCACCCGGGCGGCAGCACGGATCCGGACGAGGTCATCCCGGCCGCGCTCGCCGAGGTCGGCCTCCCCGCCGAACTCGCCGCATACGCGGACTCGGACGAGTACGACCCGCAGATGCGTGCAAGCCACTTCGATGGCATCCAGCGGGTGGGGCAGGATGTCGGCACGCCTGTCATCGCGGTCAACGGTGTCGCATTCTTCGGTCCGGTGATTACGCCGGCGCCGAAGGGCGAGCAGGCGCTCACACTGTGGGATGGCGTGGTCGCCGCGGCGAGCTACGAGGGCTTCTTCGAGATCAAGCGCACGCGCACCAGCGGGCCGATCTTCGACTGAACGCGCGGTGCGGAATCCCTAAACTGGTCGGATGCGCATCCACATCGCCACGGACCACGCCGGTCTGGATTTCAGCCAACATCTGATCGTCCACCTCACGGCTGCCGGCCACGAGGTCGTCGACCACGGTCCGACGAGCTACGACTCACTCGATGACTACCCTGCGTTCTGCATCAACGCGGCCAAGGCCGTCGTCGATGACCAGCGCGCCGGCATCCAGGCGCTCGGTGTTGTCTTCGGAGGCTCTGGCAATGGCGAGCAGATCGCGGCGAACAAGGTCAGGGGCGTGCGCGCCGCGCTCGCCTGGAACCTGGACACGGCCAAGCTGTCCCGCCAGCACAATGACGCCAACGTCATTTCGATCGGTGCGCGCCAGCACACCGTCGAGGAGGCCACGAGCTTCATCGATGCTTTTATCGCAGAGCCGTTCTCGTTCGAGGAGCGTCACGTGCGTCGCGTGGCCCAACTCGCCGAGTTCGAGGAGACCGGGGACATCCTCGGCAAGCACGTCGACCACTAGCGTGGTGCGGCGACTCGCTTAGGCGCTGATTACCAGTGGCGTGGGCGCCGTTGGCGGGTTGTACGACAGGGCGTCCATCGACACGACATCCGGTTCCGTCGCCAGCGTGCGCATCCGCTGCACATACTGGCTGAGGCCGGCCTGCTGGCGTCGGAGATCCGACATCTGCGTCTCGGCATCCGTCGTCATCAGGAGAAGGAGCTCTTCGGTGTCCCTGGTGATGGCATTCGAGCGCGCCGTCGCCTGCCCGATGAGACGTTCGGAATAGATCCGGGCGCCCTGGCTCTCGGCGTCCGCGGTCTTCCGGGCGCCGGCGATCATCGCTTCGGCTTCGGCGGCCAGATCGGCCGCGCGGTTTGCCGCGGCGTCGACGTGCGCGTCGGCCTGCTCATAGGCCTTCTGTGCATAGCGGTCCGCTTCCTCGTGGATGGCGGCGCGCGCGCGTTCCGCTTCATCCTGCTGTTCCCTGAGCAGGGACTCGGTCGACACCAGCTTCTCCTGGGCGGCGTGGAGGAGATCGGCAGCTTCGCGCTTGATCTGCTCGGCCTGACGGCTGGCTTCCGCCTGAAGCTGCGCAATCTGCCGCTCCGCGTGCGAGATCATGGTCGCGCTGCTGCGCTCGGCCTTCGTGCGGAGATTGCGCGCCTTCGCGGCCGCATCCGCCGCCTTCTGCATGATCTGGGCGGCTTCGCCCTCCGTTTCGAGCCGCAGCTCTTCGGCCTTGCGGTGGGCCTCGGCGAGAAGGGACTGGCTCTCTTTCGCCGCCTGCTCCCGCAGCTGGGTGCTCTCGGCGCGTGACCGGGCCAGTGTGTCGTTCGCCTCCTGCACGGCTTCGGAGAGCATCTTCGCTGCCTGGGTCTCAGCGACCCTCAGCGTCTCTTCGAACGCGGTGCCAAGCTCTGCGAAGCTGGGCTTGACCCGTGCGGCGCGCTCGTTCGAGTCGGCAAGATCGCTCGTGAGTTTCTGGATGAGGCGCATGCTTCCTGCGCGCTCCTCTTCGGAGCGGTCCAAGCGAGCGGTGAGCTCCTCGACGATGCGATCGACGTCGGCGGGATCGTACCCGCGGATCGCCCTCCGGAACTCGACTACGTTGTCTGGCAAAGTCAATTCATCCCCTCTGAGCGACCCGAATCGCGCCGATTCCGGATCACGGTCCTGTGGCGCGCGCGAAGGCGCGGGTTCCGCAGTGACGCATGGGTGTCGGCAAAGCTCACGCTAGCGCGGCGGCAGCGGCCGCCGATAACCCGGGGTGAACCCAAATCGGGGGACACCGCCGGCGAATCGATAAGGTTAATCCCATGCCCGAAGGTCACTCAGTCCACCGGATCACGCGCCAGTTCGCACGCAATTTCATTGGCCACCGCGTGAGCGCCACCTCACCGCAGGGGCGTTTCGCCGAAGGCGCGGCGAGGATCGACGGTCGCACCATGACGGATGCGAAGGCTGTCGGCAAACAGATGTTCCTCGAGTTCGACAACGGCGAGTGGCTGCGCGTTCACCTTGGGATGTACGGCGCGTGGGACTTCGCGGGGGACATCACGATCGACCCCACGATTGCGTCGGCCAATGGCCGCATGGGCCAGACCAACCAGCGCGGGACCGTGCTCGACTCGGCAGGCGAGAACTCGCTCCACAGCATCGGCGCCCCCCGGCGCACGCGTCTTCGGATGGCAGAGCAGGAACGTCTGGGGGAGCAGTACACGGATTTCCCGCCGGAGCCTATCGGCCAGGTGCGGGTGCGCCTGCTCACAGACACGGCCGTGGCCGACCTCCGCGGCCCGACCGCCTGCGAGGTCCTCGACCCGAATCAGGTGGATGCCGTCATCGCGAAACTCGGGCCGGATCCGATGCTCGATCATAGCGATGAGGCCGCAGCCCGCTTCGTCGCATCCGTTCGCAAGAAACCGACGCCGATCGGACTGCTCCTCATGGACCAGTCGGTCGTCAGCGGTATCGGCAACGTCTATCGCGCCGAGCTCCTCTTCCGCGCGAGCCTCAATCCGCACGCACCGGGCAAGGGTGTGAGCGAGGAGACCGCGCGTGAGCTGTGGGATGACTGGGCCAGGCTCCTGCGGATCGGCGTCGAGACCGGCCAGATGATGACCATGGACGGGCTGGACGGGGATGCGTATGTTGCCGCAATGGCCTCACGCGCCGACCGGCACTGGGTCTACAAACGCGAGGGGCTGCCGTGTCGGGTCTGCGGAACGCACATCCTGCTCGAGGAAATGGGCGGACGCAAGCTCTACTGGTGCCCGAGCTGTCAGGCTTGACATCATGAGACAGAACCCCAGCTTCGTGCTTGGTGACCCGGACGAGATCAAGCGCCTGATCCGGGAGAACCCGTGGGCGACACTGGTGAGCAACACCACAAATGGCCTCGTCGCTTCGCACTATCCAGTTCTCGTGGACGAGAGCAGGGACGAACTCGCGATCGTCAGCCACGTCGGCAAGCCGGACGAGCAGCTGCTCGAACTCGGCCAGCACGAGCTCCTCGTCATCATCCAGGGACCGCATGGCTATATTTCGCCAGGCTGGTACGACCCCAAGCCGGCGGTTCCGACCTGGAACTTCATCGTCGCGCACCTGACCGGCGTGCCGGAGATCCTGAGCGATGAAGAGAATTACCGCGTGCTTGGCGCGCTCGTCGATCATTTCGAGGATCGGATGCCCGAGCCCCGGCGCATGGAGGGAACGCTGGAGAATGCGGACTACGCGTCCCGGATCAGCACCGGCACCGTCGGTTTTCGGCTCACGCCGACGCACATCGTCGCGAAGAACAAGCTGAGTCAGAACCGGCCGCCCGAGACGGTGGACCGCATCATCGCGGGACTCGAGGGGGATGGCGCGTACGCGAGCCCGGCGCTCGCGGCCGAGATGCGCCGGATGCGCGAGCGCATGCGCCGCTAGCTCCCTGCTGCTGGTTGAAGATGCACTTCGTGTCGTGCTACTCGACCAGCACGCGGCGCCTAACCGGCGGCAATATGCGCAAACAGAAGCCAGCGATCCTTGTCGAGTCCGCGCGCGATCTCGATCGCGACATCCTGGCTGTTCTGGTCGAGTGCGTCGAGTTCCTTGACTGCCTCGTTGACAGACGTGAGTGCCGCATCAATCTGCGCGATGACTTCGGTGATCGTGTCCTCGGACTGCTGGAAGCCCGGCGTGAGCTCTTGCGTCGACGTCTTCGCCGCGACTGTTTCCAGTCGAGCATCGATGGGTAGGCCAAGCGCGACGACGCGCTCCGCCGCGAGGTCGGCATATGCCTGCGCGTGCTTGACAACTTTGTCCAGTAACTCGTGCACACCGATGAAGTTGGGGCCGCGCACATGCCAATGCGCCTGCTTGCCGTTGACGACGAGTGCCATGAGATCGATGACGACGGGACTCAGGAACTGGGCAACCCCGGCCGCGACATCCGGGTTGGATACGCTCCGCCGGGAGGACTCTGTAGTGGTCATTTTGTTTCCTTTCGCTTATGCCGCAAGAGGGTACTCGCGCTGCGACTTTTCGCAAGGAGTCGAAGTACGCTCAAGCAATGCCGATTTTCCACATCGCCCACAAAGACGACTGGCACGCTGCTCACGATGTGGGGGAGTATCGGATCTCCACCCGCGACGCCACGCTCGACCAGGTCGGATTCATCCACTCGTCGACCGCGCAGCAGTTGCCGGGCGTCGCTGAACGGTTCTACGCCACTGACGAGGCAGAGCTGGTCGTGCTCGAGCTTGATGAGGCTGTGATTGTCGCAGCGGGCGTCGAACTCAAGTACGAGGATGCCGGCAACGGTGAACTCTTCCCGCACATCTATGGACCGATCCGCCCCGAATACGTCATCCAGGCGCGCGAGGCCCATATGGATTCATCCGGGCGGTTGATCTACGAGGCAGCCGAAGCGTGAACGCATCACGTTCGTAGAGCGAAACCATCCTCACGCTCGACTGACCGCGAGGATGGCACTTGGGACTACTAGATCGGCTGGGTGACGCAGATGAAGTTACCCTCGGAGTCCCTGAACCAGGCGGTTCTGCCTGCTTCGTCAGTGGCGACTCCGTTCTCGGTCTTCATCCCGGGGATGTCGTAGTCCTCAAATCGGACACCGCGCTCGCGTAACCGTGACATTTCGCTGTCGAGGTTGTCCGTGACCCAACACATCTGGGTGTTCTTGGCCGAGCCTGCATTGCTGGTCTCGTAGATATCGAAAGCGGCTCCCGACACGGGGTGATACGAGAGCATGCCCTCGTGTACCTCGTCTGGATCGAGTTCGAGCATGTTGTGGTAGAACTCCCGAGCGCGCTTGAGATCTGCTGCGGGCAATACGGCGTGTGCTTCCTTGAACATGTGGAGACGCCTCCTTGTGGCGTGTGTAAACAAACTGGCGGAAGCATCCCGCTCGTCGTGCGTTGAGATCTCGCGTCGCACCGGGTGCCGATGGCGTTGTGCTTCCGAGGGTGGGAGTGCGGACCGCGGCGCGGTGCGCGCGAATAGTGGCCGCTACTCCTCGTCCGTCGTAACCGGTGATTCCGGGTGGCAGGCGTTGACTATCGCATTGTTATTGTCACTCTACGCCGCATGGTCGGGAGCGGACGGCCGGATTCTGGCGGGCTTGGAGTTTCGTCGGCCACCACGTTGAGCCTCGATTCGAAGCAGAGCCGCGGAGGGGAGGGGATGACGGGAATCGAACCCGCACCATCAGTTTGGAAGACTGAGGCTCTACCATTGAGCTACATCCCCGGGGGGCATCTGACCCGCACGTTCACGAACGGAACGGATCAACTGCCGGACATTACTGTACCGGATTCGCGCGATTCAAGTCGTCACGGCCGTCGAGATGCGTGCAGTAGACTTGCCCGTGGTCTTTCGCCCCTGGCGCGTATGCGCGCCGTGGAAACGGACCGTGCGGATTGAGGCATGATCCGGGGCGTAGCTCAGCTTGGTAGAGCGCTCGGTTTGGGACCGAGAGGTCGCAGGTTCGAATCCTGTCGCCCCGACCACAATCCCAGCCTCTGCAGAGGTCATCGTCAAAACACAGGAGAACCCAACAACGTGAAGACCACGGTCGAAAAGCTGAGCCCCACACGCGCCAAGCTCATCATCTCGGTGACGCCTGAGGAGCTCAAGCCGAGCATCACCCACGCTTACGGACACATCGCCGAACAGGTCAACATCCCCGGCTTCCGCAAGGGTAAGGTTCCGCCGCCCCTGATCGACCAGCGCGTCGGCAAGGGCGCCGTGCTCGAGCACGCTGTCAACGAGGGCCTGGATGGCTTCTACCGGGCCGCGGTCGAGGAGAACGCACTGCGCCCGCTCGGTCGCCCAGAGGCCGACATCACCGAGTGGCCCAGCGACAAGGACTTCTCCGGCGACCTGCTCCTGACCATCGAGGTGGACATCCGCCCCGAGATCACGCTTCCCGCCTACGACAAGGTCGAGCTCACGGTTGACGCCGCTGAGGTCACCGACGACGAGGTCACCGAGGAGCTCGACCGTCTGCGCAGCCGCTTCGGCACGCTGGTCACGGTCGACCGCCCGGCCAAGACCGGCGACTTCGCCCAGATCGACCTGCTCGCCACAATCGGCGGCAGCGAGGTGGACTCGGCGACCAACATTTCGTACGAGGTCGGCTCCGGCGACCTGATCGACGGCATCGACGAGGCGCTCGACTCCCTCAGCGCCGGCGAGACCACGACCTTCGAGGCTCCGCTCATGGGCGGCGACCACGAGGGCGAGAGCGCCGAGATCACGGTGACGATCAACGCCGTCAAGGAGCGCGAGCTGCCCGAGGCCGACGACGACTTCGCCCAGATCGCGAGCGAGTTCGACACTATCGACGAGCTGAAGGCCAGCCTGCGCACGCAGGTCGAGCGCTCCAAGGTCTTCGGCCAGGGCGCGGCTGCGCGCGACCAGCTTGTTGACGTGCTCCTCGGGCTCGTCGATGTTCCGGTTCCCGCCAAGCTCGTCGAGGATGAGGTCCAGCGTCACCTGGAGAGCGAGAGCCGCCTCGAGGATGACACCCACCGCGCGGAAGTGACCATCTCAAGCGAGCGGACCTTCCGCACGCAGATCCTGCTCGATGAGATCGCCGAGGCCGAGGGCATCAAGGTCAGCCAGGACGAGCTCACGCAGTACCTCATCCAGGGGGCTGCCCAGTACGGCATGGAGCCCAACGAATTCGTGAAGGTGCTCAGTGAGAACGGTCAGATCCCGTCGATGGTCGGCGAGGTTGCCCGCAACAAGGCGCTCGCGGTGGTCCTCGGCAAGGCCGTGGTCACCGACTCCAATGGCAAGAAGGTCGACCTCGCCGAGTTCACGGCAATCGTGGATGACGACGAGAGCGACATCTCGGCGACTGCGGATGTGCTCGCTCAGATGAACGCGCAAGGTGCCGGCAGCCAGGGTGCGAAGGGTCGCGACAGCCAGGGCCGCAAGCCGAGCAACGAGCATTACGGGCACGACCACAGCTAACGGTTTGAGAAAAGGCCCGTCACTTCGGTGGCGGGCCTTTTGTCGTTCAAAGCGTCACATCGCTCTGCCCACGGCGAACAGGCGGGTTTCGGAGTGTTGGCTCCTATAGATTCGATTCGAACGACAACTGAAACGGAGCGAGAAATGGCCGAACCGACACTGGCACCCAGTGTTTTTGACCGACTGCTGAAAGACCGCATCATCTGGCTAGGCTCCGAGGTGCGTGACGACAATGCGAACGAGATTGCGGCCAAGCTGCTGCTGCTCGCCGCTGAGGACGCGAAGCGCGACATCTACCTCTACATCAACTCGCCAGGTGGCTCGATCACAGCGGGCATGGCGATCTATGACACCATGCAGTTCGTTCCGAACGACATCGTCACGGTCGGTATCGGAATGGCCGCATCCATGGGCCAGCTGCTGCTGACCGCGGGCACCAAGGGCAAGCGTTACATCACGCCGAACGCCCGCGTGCTGCTGCACCAGCCGCACGGTGGATTCGGTGGCACGGCAAGCGACATCCAGACCCAGGCCCAGCTCATCCTCGACATGAAGAAGCGCCTCGCCGAGATCACGGCAGAGCAGACGGGCAAGTCTGTCGAGCAGATCAACGCCGATGGCGACCGCGACCGCTGGTTCACAGCGCAGGAAGCGCTGGCGTACGGCTTCGTCGACCACATCCGCGAGTCGGCGACAGACGTCGCGGGCGGCGGCGGCACGGCCACGAAGTAAGTACCGACCGGACAGAACAGGAATAGACATGAACATCCCCAACTTCGGTGGTACTGCGTTCAGCTCGGCTGCTGGGGCGGTGCAGGCTCCGGGCTCGCGCTACATCCTGCCGAGCTTCGAGGAGCGCACGGCATACGGCTACAAGCGCCAGGACCCATACGCCAAGCTCTTCGAGGACCGCATCATCTTCCTCGGCGTGCAGGTCGATGATGCATCGGCCGACGACATCATGGCCCAGCTCCTCGTGCTCGAGAGCCAGGACCCGGATCGCGACATCGTCATGTACATCAACTCGCCCGGTGGATCCTTCACCGCGATGACGGCAATCTACGACACGATGCAGTACATCCGCCCGCACATCCAGACGGTCGTCCTCGGCCAGGCGGCGTCCGCGGCGGCCGTGCTCACGGCGGCTGGCACGCCTGGCAAGCGCCTCGCGCTGCCGAACGCGCGCATCCTGATCCACCAGCCCGCCGTCGGCGAGGCCGGCCAGGGCCAGGCGTCCGACATCGAGATCCAGGCCCACGAGATCATGCGGATGCGCACCTGGCTCGAGGAGACGCTTGCGCATCACTCCAACCGCAGCCAGGAGCAGGTGAACAAGGACATCGATCGCGACAAGATCCTTTCGGCGGCCGAGGCACTCGAATACGGTCTCATCGACCAGGTGCTTACGAGCCGGAAGAACCTGCCGACGCTCGTCAAGTAGCTCAACGATGGAACGGCGCGTCTGCCCCTTCGGGCGGCGCGCCGTTTCGCATCCGAGTGCTTGCGACACGTTGTCGCCCGCACAGGCTAGGCTCGAAGAAGGCAACCCAAGAAGGAGGGTGACGGATGGCTCGCATTGGGGAAAGCGCTGATCTGCTCAAGTGTTCCTTCTGTGGCAAAAGCCAGAAGCAGGTACAGCAACTCATTGCTGGCCCCGGCGTCTACATTTGCGACGAGTGCGTTGAGCTCTGCAACGAGATCATCGAGGAACGCCTCGCCGAAGCCGGCGAAGAGACCACGAGTGAATTCGATCTGCCCAAGCCTAAGGAGATCTTCGGGTTCCTCGAGGAGTACGTGATCGGGCAGGAGCAGGCGAAGCGGGCACTCGCCGTCGCCGTCTACAACCACTACAAGCGCGTGCGTGCTCGCGCCACCATCACGTCGGCCGACGTCATCGACGACGTCGAGATCGCCAAGAGCAACATCCTGCTGATCGGCCCGACCGGCTGTGGCAAGACCTACCTCGCGCAGACCCTCGCCAAGCGGCTCAACGTGCCGTTCGCCGTGGCAGACGCGACCGCACTGACCGAGGCGGGCTACGTCGGTGAGGATGTCGAGAACATCCTGCTCAAGCTCATCCAGGCGGCGGACTACGACGTCAAGCGCGCCGAGACAGGCATCATCTACATCGACGAGGTCGACAAGATCGCGCGCAAGGCGGAGAACCCGTCGATCACGCGCGATGTCTCTGGTGAGGGCGTGCAGCAGGCGCTGCTCAAGATTCTCGAGGGAACCATCGCATCCGTGCCCCCGCAGGGTGGCCGCAAGCATCCGCACCAGGAATTCATCCAGATCGACACGACCAACGTCCTGTTCATCGTGGCTGGTGCGTTCGCCGGACTCGAAGACATCATCTCCCAGCGCGCGGGCAAGAAGGGCATCGGCTTCGGCGCCCCGCTGCACAGCAAGGGCGACGACATCAACCTGTTCAGCGAGGTCCTGCCAGAGGACCTCCACAAGTTCGGGCTCATCCCGGAGTTCATCGGGCGGCTGCCGGTCGTTACGACAGTCACTCCGCTCGACCAGGACGCGCTCATGCAGATCCTGACGGTTCCCAAGAATGCGCTCGTGCGGCAGTACCAGCGGATGTTCGAGCTCGACGGCGTCGAGCTCGACTTCGAACCGGCGGCCCTCGAATCCATCGCCGACCTCGCGGTGCTCCGCAAGACGGGCGCTCGCGGTCTTCGGGCGATCATGGAAGAGGTACTCGGGCCGATCATGTTCGAGGTTCCGTCGAGCAGCGAGGTAGCGCGCGTCGTCGTGACGCGTGAGGCCGTGCTCGAGAACGCCGCACCGACGATTGTGCCTCACCGCGCCCGTCGCGAAGAGAAGTCCGCGTAGCCACAGACCCTAGGTGTTCACGTCCCCGCGACGTAGCATTGCGTCGTGAACGCACTACCGTTTTGACTCGGTTGGTGACTGCCACCGGGCGGTAGTCCGAACGGACGATGTGGCATGAACATGACAGCGGAAATGATGAAGAGCATGTCCATGGAATTGGCCGGCGTAGAGGGTATGCCGGCATCCATGGACATGATGGCGATGCAGGACTGTATCGAGGCCTGTGCGGCCGCGGAACAAGCCTGTACGATCTGCGCGGATTCCTCCATGGGGGAGGGCATGGCGAAATGCGCGAGCATGTGCATGAACGGTGCTGACATGAACAACACCACAATGCGCATGATGATGCGCCCCATGGGTGTCGACATGAAGAGCATGACGGCCGTTTTGGAGGCCTGTGCCGCGATGTCGATGGCCTGCGCGGACGAGTGCATGAAGCACGCGGGAACGAGCGAGACCTGCCGAATGTGCGCTCAGGCGTGCCGGGCTGCCGCCGAGGCGTGCGAATCCATGATGATGGCGATGAAGTCCGCCAGCTGATCGCCAGGGCGACGCGTGCGACCTTAGCGCGTCGCCGTCACGACGTTGAAGCGGCCTCGACCGGCAGCCAGGACGTTGTAAAGGTCATGAATCGCGACAGGGTCGCCGACTCTGATCGTGTCAGTGAGGTCTGCGTGGTGCCAGACCCAGACGATGTCGGTTCCCGCGGTGTCGCTGTCCGCAGTGTCCCGCGCGGCATCCGAGGCAAGGGGTGCAAGAGCAATCCAGCCATTGTCGGTCGTCTCGTGGACGATGGCATCCGTCCACCGGCTCCGTGTCGCCGACGCGATCCGCAGCTGAATGAAGTTCAACCCGTGGCCAGGCCGGTTGTCGGCACACATTCCGGCTCGTCCGCATGCGCACTCGAGTGTGTGCTGCAGGCCTGAGGGGGATGCCATGGGTGTTCGCCACCGATCTCGTTCGATGCGCCGCAGGGTGCGGCGACCGGTTAAGACTACGAGCGCCTCTGGAAAGGCGCACCACGCGGCGTCATAGGATGTCACATTCCTCGTGACCGGCCCGCTTAGGCGTCGAGTCCGCGCCGCTTGAGCAGGGGCTCGATCACGGCAGGACGGCCGCGGAAGTCGCGGTACGCCTCGAGCGGATCGCGCGAGCCGCCAACGCCGAGCAGGCGCTCGCGGAAGCGATCGCCGTTCGCGCGCGTGAGGCCGCCGTTCTCCTTGAACCATTCGACGGTGTCAGCGTCGAGGACCTCGCTCCAGATGTAGGAGTAGTAGCCCGCGTCGTAGCCGCCAGAGAAGGTGTGCGCGAAGTAGGTGCTCGAGTAGCGCGTGGGCACTGCAGGGTTGTCGAGGCCGGCTTCGGCGAGGGCCGCCGCCTCGAAGCCTGCGACATCCGTCACGTGGTCGTCTGCGGTGATCCGGTGCCAGGCTTGGTCGAGCATTGCTGCCGCGAGGTATTCGCTGGTCTTGAACCCCTCGTTGAACGCCGAGGATGCCTGCAGGCTCTCGACGAGGTCACGCGGCATCGGCTCGCCGGTCTCGTGGTGCACCGCGTAGTTCGCGAGGATTTCCGGCCAGAGCATCCACATCTCATTGACCTGGCTTGGGAACTCCACGAAGTCGCGGAAGACGTTCGTTCCGGCGAACTTCGGATAGGTGACGTGCGCGAAGAGTCCGTGAAGGGCGTGCCCGAACTCGTGGAACAGCGTGTTGGCCTCGTCGTAGGTGAGCAGGGTCGGCTCGCTCGCCGCGGGCTTCGGCACATTGAGGTTGTTCACGACGACAGTGGGGTTTCCCAGCAGGGTCGACTGCGAGACGAGTGGATTCATCCACGCCCCGCCGCGCTTCGAATCACGCGTGTACAGGTCGAGGACGTAGAGACCGAGCGGGGTGCCGTCTTCGTTGCTGACCTCGAACACCCTCGCCTCCGGGTGGTAGGCCACGAGGTCGGGACGTTCGGCGAACGTGATGCCATAGAGGCGCGTCGCCGCGAAGAAGACGCCGTCGCGCAGCACACGCTCAGCCTCGAAGTACGGTCGCATGGCCGCCGTGTCGACTGCGTACTTCTCCTGCCGCACCTTCTCGGTGTAGTAGGCCCAATCCCAGCTCGCGAGTTCGAAGGCCCCGACGCCGTCGACCGCCTCACGCTGCGTGACCTGCGACTGGAGATCCGCCTGCTCGGCGCGGGCGTTGCGCGCTGCGGCGGGCGCGAGAGTACCGAGCATGCCGGCGACCGCGTCTGGGGTCTTCGCCGTCTCATCCGCGGTGACGTATGCGGCGTGCGTGTCGAAACCAAGCAGGCGGGCCCGCTCGGCGCGCAGCCTGGTGATCTCGAGCACGAGCTCGCGGTTGTCGTTCTCACCGCCGCGGATGCCGCGGGAGCGCTCCGCGGTCATCACGCGTTCGCGCACACTCCGGTTCGCGAGGCTGGAAAGGTATGGGTGCCCGGTGGGAAGGACGAGCGAGATCAGATACGCGCCGTCGAGACCGCGCTCCCTGGCCGCCTCCGCCGCTGCCGAAATTTCGCCGGCATCGAGGCCATCAAGCTCTGAAGGCTCCTCGATCACGACCGCGAGGTCGTTCGTCTCGGCGAGCAGGTTCTTCTCAAACCGCGTCGTGAGGGTGGAGAGCGTCTGGTTGTATTCCTTGAGCCTGGACTTGTCGGTCTCGCCGAGCCCGGCGCCTGCGAGCGTGAACTCCGTGAAGTAACGCTCGACGAGGTACGCGGACTCTGCGTCCAAACCCAAGGTGTCCAGCTGGTCGTGCAGCGTCCTGATGCGTAAGTAGAGCGCTGAGTCGAGCTTGATGGCATCCTCGTGCGCCGCGAGCAGGGGAGCCATCACCTCCTCGAGATCGTTCGTGAAATCGGTGCTGTCCGCTGAGCTCTTATTGAAGAACACTTCGGCGACCCGCTGCAGAGTCTGCCCTGACTTTTCGAGCGGGATCATGGTGTTCTCGAACGTCGGGTCGTCGGCCGTGGCGGTGATCGCCCCGATCTCGGCGAGGTGCTCCTCGAAGCCGCGATCGAACGCCGGCCGGTAGTGCTCATCGCGGATCTCGGCGAACGGGGGCAGTTGGTACGGGAGGGTGCTCGGAGCGAAGAATGGATTCGAAGAATCAGCCATTCCGACAGCCTATGACCCAAGCTGCAAACAGCCGACGCGCATTCCTCACTCGAGCCTGTCTGACGCGTCACGCGGTCACTTGTGTGCACCCCGCGGCCATAAAATTGAAGCATGGCAATTCAGGAAAGATACACCCACGGACACCACGAGAGCGTCCTGCGCTCCCACGCTTGGCGGACGGTCGAGAACTCGGCCGCATACCTCATTCCGCATCTTGCGGCCGGAGCGAAGGTGCTCGATGTGGGCAGTGGACCTGGAACCATCACCATCGACCTCGCACGTCGCGTTGCGCCCGGAAATGTGGTTGGCATCGATGCCTCCGCGGAGGTCGTCGCGCAGGCAACAGCGCTCGCTGCCGACAACGGCGTCACGAACGTCACCTTTGCGGTTGGCGACGCATATGCGCTCGACTTCGCGGATGACACATTCGACATCGTGCATGCACACCAGATCCTCCAGCACGTGGCAAACCCGGTTGCCGCGCTGCGCGAGTTTCGCCGGGTTCTGAAGCCCGGCGGGATCGTGGCGGCACGCGACGTCGACTGGGGCGGCACGATGTGGGCGCCCTTGCTCCCAGGCCTCAGCGACTGGATGCAGGCCAACCAGGCGATCCACCGTGCAAATGGCGGTGAGCCTTTCGCGGGACGGTCACTCAAGCGCTGGGCGCTCGAGGCGGGCTTCAATGCCGTTGAGAGTTCGGCATCCATCTGGTGCTTCGCCTCGGACGAGGAGCGGGAGTGGTGGGGAGCGTCGTGGTCGGTTCGCGTGCTCGAGTCGAGCTTTGCCACGCACGCCGTCGAGTCGGGCATCGCCACACTTGCCGAACTCCAGGCCATTTCGGCCGCGTGGCTTGAGTGGGTCAAGGCCAAGGACGGCTGGTACGCCATGCCACACGGCGAGATCATCGCCCGCGCGAGTTAGTCCTCGTCGTCCTCGTCATAGTCGCCGGGCACCTGCTCGACGGGCTGAGTGATAGTCGCTGAGTCTTCGTGCGGGTTGTACCGGATCACGGTGCCATCGTCGAGTTCGACGACGGGCTTGCCCTCAAGCCAGGTGAGTGTCCAGCGCCACTCCTTGGTGTCGACATCCAGTGCGACGAGTTCTTCCTCGACTGCCTGGATGGCGAGGACGACGACTTCGGCCAAGTCGTTCGGGATCGTGCCGCCGACGGGCCAGCGTGTTCCAAGCTGCATGGATCGCGTCGCCTACAGTGCGATCTCGTAGGTCACCCACGAAGTGCGGGTGCCGAACTCTTCGTAGAGCTTCTTGGCCTTCTTGTTGTCCTCAGCGGTGATCCACTGAACGACCCCGAACTTGCGCTCCTGTGCGATGCTCCGCACGGCCTCGATGAGGGCCGAACCTGCCCCCTGGTCGCGCGCAGAATCGGCCACGAAGAGGTCATCGATGTAGAGCCCGCGATCACCCTCGAGGGGCCGCGGGAATTCGCGGTAATGCACGAGCCCGACGAGCGCCTCATCGTCGTCGACAGCGACGAGCGCGTGCTCCTCGTGCTTCGGGTCGATGAGCCAGCTCCAGATGAGCACGGCCTTTTCATCGGTCAGGGTCGTCTCGTAGAACGTGGCGTACCCCTCATAGAGGCCGAGCCAGGCAAAGAAATCGCCTTCTGCCACCGGCCGGGTTGTGATCGACATCGCTGCCTCCTGTCGCCCGTCCCCGCAGGTCGGCTGATCGTTTCTCCTGAAGTGACCTTATCGTGACTGGGTCGCCCGGTCGATGATTGCCGGCCCGAGTCGTCCGGGTGTCTAAGGGACCAGGTCGTATGTGACCCAGCTCGTCTTCTTGGCCACGCGATCGTAGACGCGCTGCGCCGCCGCGTTGTCCGCCGCCGTGATCCAGCGCACCACGCTGAATCCTTGTGAACGCGCCGTCGTCCGCAGGGTCTCGAGGATCGCGGTCGCCGCACCCTCGCCACGGGCGTCCGGCGAGACGAACAGGTCGTCGAGGTAGAGCCCTGTGCTTCCCGCGAGTGGGCGGGCGAAGGCACGGTAGTGCGCGAGCCCGACCGGGGTCCCGTTTTCGTCGATGGCGAAGAGCGCGTTCAGATCGTGGCCGGCATCCGAGAGCCAGCTCCACACGAGAAGGGCCTTCTCGTCGGTCAGTGGCGTCTCGTAGAAGTCGCCATATCCGGAGTAGAGATCGATCCAGGTGAAGAAGTCTCCGTCTTCCACGGGGCGAACGGTCAGGGTCATCGTGTCTCCTCTGTCTGGGTTAGGGCGGCAAGGGTGATGTCGGTCACGGCCAGTTCCTCGCCTGCCTCGAAGTTCAGCGTCGCGATGCGACCAACCGCCTTGAGGTCGGCCTCGGCACGCCGCAGCGCCGCCAGCTCGTCCGGACCCGCCGTGATGGTCGCCGCGTCGACCTGCGTCTTCTGCGATGCCTTGGCATCCGTCTTGGCACGGCGGATGCCCGTGAGCGCCTGGCTCGCGAGCGGGAGAACCGAGGAATGGTCCTCGCTCTCGGCGGCGTTCAGCTCGTCGGTGGCAGGCCAGCTCGACCGGTGCACGGAATTGTCATTGAACCAGGACCACGCCTCCTCGGTCGCGAACGGCACGACAGGCGCGAACAGCCGGAGGAGGGTGGACAGCGCCAGGCGGAGCGCGGCGACGGCCGATTCCTGGCCGGCTCCGCCGATGGCGTATGCGCGCTCCTTGACGAGTTCGAGGTAGTCGTCGCAGAACGTCCAGAAGAACGTCTCTGTGACTTCGAGGGCGCGCGCGTGATCGTAGGACTCGAGCGCCGTGGTGGCCTCGTCGACGACCGCGGCGAGGTTCTGCAGCATGCTCTGGTCAAGGGCTTCGGTGACCCGTGCGACGAGATCGTCGTCCGAGCTCGACGCGGGGGCGTCGAATCCGAGGATGAACTTGGCGGCGTTCAGGATCTTGATCGCCAGGCGGCGACCGATCTTGATCTGGGTTGGATTCTGCGGGTCGAAGGCCGCGTCGGTGCCGAGCCGCGAGGATGCCGCCCAGTAGCGCACCGCGTCGGAGCCGTGCTGCTCGAGGATGTCGGACGGCGTGACCACATTGCCCTTGGACTTGGACATCTTCTTGCGGTCGGGGTCGACGATGAAGCCGGACAGCGCGGCGTGCTGCCACGGTGCAACACCGTGTTCGAGCTCGGAGCGCAGCATGGTCGAGAAGAGCCAGGTGCGGATGATGTCCTGGCCCTGCGGGCGCAGGTCGAACGGGAAGACGGCCGTGAACAGCTCGTCGTCCCGCATCCAGCCGCCCGCGAGCTGCGGCGTGAGCGAGGAGGTCATCCAGGTGTCCATGACGTCGTGTTCGCCGACGAAGCCGCCCGGTGCGTTGCGCTGACTCTCGTCGTAGCCGGGTGCGGCATCCGACGACGGATCGACGGGGAGCGCGTCGCGGGAGGGGAGGATCGGCTCGTCGAACACCGGGTTGCCCTCGGCGTCGAGCGGGTACCAGACCGGAATGGGCACGCCGAAGAAGCGCTGGCGCGAGATCAGCCAGTCGCCGGTCAGGCCGCCGACCCAGTTCTCGTAGCGGACGCGCATGAACTCCGGATGCCAGTCCAGCTGCCGACCGAGTTCGATCAGCCTGCTGCGCAGCGCTTCGTCGCGTGCGCCGTTCTTGACGTACCACTGGCGGGTCGAGACGATCTCGAGCGGCTTGTCGCCCTTCTCGAAGAACTTGACCGGGTGCGTGACGTTCTTGGGCTCGCCATCCAGGTCGCCGGATGCGCGCAGCAACTCGATCACGGCCTGCTTGGCCGAGAAGACAGTCTTGCCCGCAAGCTCGCCGTACGCGGCCCTTCCCGAATCGGTCGTAATGGCGTCGGGTGCCTCGGCGAGAATCCTGCCGTCGAAGCCGATGATCGCACGGTTGGGCAGGTCGAGCTCGCGCCACCAGACGACGTCGGTGATGTCACCGAAGGTACAGATCATGGCAATGCCGCTGCCCTTATCTGGCTGCGCGAGGTGGTGGGCGACAACGGGAACCTCGACGCCGAACACGGGCGTGGTGACGGTCGTACCGAAGAGGGGCCGGTAGCGCTCGTCATCGGGGTGCGCGACGAGCGCGACGCACGCCGGCAGCAGCTCTGGCCGCGTGGTCTCGATGTAGATGGGGCCATCGGCGCCGTGGAAGGCCACGCGGTTGTATGCACCAGGCTGCTCGCGGTCCTCGAGTTCGGCCTGCGCGACGGCCGTGCGGAACGTGATGTCCCACAGGGTGGGCGCCATGGACTGGTATGCCTCGCCACGTTCGATGTTGTTGAGGAACGCCAGCTGCGAGGTGTGCAGCGCCTCGGTTCCGATCGTGCGGTAGGTCTGCGACCAGTCGACGGAAAGGCCGAGTGTGCGCCACAGCTCCTCGAACTGAATCTCGTCCTCGGCGGTGAGGCGCTCGCACAGCTCGATGAAGTTGCGGCGAGAGATCGGTAGCTGGTCTGCGGCCTTCGAGCTCTTGTTGTCCCCGCCTTCGTACGGCGGCACGAAGTCGGCGTCGTATGGCAGCGATGGATCGCACCGGACGCCGTAATAGTTCTGCACGCGGCGCTCGGTGGGTAGGCCGTTGTCATCCCAGCCCATCGGATAGAACACGTGCTTGCCGACCATGCGCTGGAAGCGGGCGATGACATCCGTGTGCGTGTAGCTGAAGACGTGGCCAATGTGTAGCGAGCCGGATGCGGTGGGCGGGGGAGTGTCGATCGAGTAGATGCAACTCCGGTCACCCGCTTCGAGTGCCCGTGCACGATCGAACAGGTAGGTTCCATTGCCCCGCCAGGCGGTGCCCCACTTGCCTTCGAGGCCCTCGAGGGCGGGCTTGTCTGGCACGGTGTTGGCGGCGCTCATGATTCTCCGGTTCGATATGTGCGGCACCGCGTCAATGGAAAGGTGCCTGAATGTGGGATGCCTTCCAATCTACCCGAGTCGCCCGGAGCGCCACCTGTGTTAGTGGCGGTCGGCTTCGCTCTGGGCGTGCCGATGCCGGGCTGCGATGACCGCGGCCACGAGCGTCACGGCCGAGAGGATCGCGAGAACGATGCCGGGGTGCCACCATGCTTCGTGGGTGGCCGCGCCCAGGCTCGCCGTGACGAGGGGGATCAGGCCGGAGATGACCGCAGCGATGCTGTATGCGATCGAGAGCGCACTGTAGCGGATCGGGCCGCCGAAGAGCCCCGCCATCAGGCCGCCGAGCCCCGCCCAGCTCATGGTGGGCAGGATGCCGCCGATGATCATGGTGCCGACCAGGATCGGGAAGGTCGCGAACTGCAGCAGGTAGTACATCGGGAAGGCGATCAGGAGCGTGCCGACGGCGCCGATCGCGACCACACGCGCCGAGCCGATGCGGTTCGCCCAAAGGCCGAAGAGTGGGATCGTGACGAGTTGGAGCAGGCTGCCGATGAGCGTCGCGACGAACAGGTTCTGGTAGGAGAAGCCAAGGACGAGCACGCCGTAGCTGATCGTGTACGTGTTCATCAACGAGTATGAGCCGATGCCGAGCAGGGCGGCACCAACCGCGATGAGGAGTGCGGCCGGCTGCTTGCGGAAGACGTCGAGCACGGGCGCCCGGTCGAGCCGATCCGTCGCGACGAGGGTCTTGAACAGTGGGGTCTCGTCGATCGCGAGGCGGAGGTACAACGACACGGCCAGGAGCGGGAAGGCCAGCAGGAACGGCAGGCGCCAGCCCCAGGCGAGCATCTCGGCCGGGCTGAGCGTCACCGAGAGGATCAGGAACAGAGCACCGGTGAGGATCGTGCCGACGGGGGAGCCGAGCTGGGGAAGGGCTGCATAGAGCCCACGGCGCCGCGGGGCGGCGTGCTCGACCGCGACGAGAATCGATCCGCCCCACTCGCCCCCGAGCGACAGGCCCTGGATGATACGCAGCAGCGTCAAGAGGATCGGAGCGAACAAGCCGATCGTTGCGAAGCTCGGCAGCAGGCCGATCGCGCCCGTCGCGATGCCCATGATCGAGATCGTGAGGATGAGCGTGCGCTTGCGGCCGATGCGGTCGCCCAGGTGTCCGAAGATGATCGCGCCGAGTGGGCGCACCAGGTACGAGGTCGCGAGGACCGAGAACGACAGGATTGTCCCCGCGACCCTGTCCTGCTGCGGAAAGAACAGCTGGGCGCTGAAGATCGCGCTGAAGTAGGCGAAGACGTAGAAGTCGTACGACTCGAGCGAGGTGCCGACGAACGACGCCCTGACGGCCTTCCGCGCCGCCGTTCGTCGCGCGAGGTGCTCCGGGTCCTGGAGTTCGGGTTCGGGTTCGGTGAAGCTGGGTGCTGTCGTCACGATACGTCCTTGTCGCAGGGTAATATTTGGATTGAGTCCAGTAATAGCTTAGTAGGCCTCGGAGGATCATGGGCAAGACCGTTCGACCGACATCGGGCCGCCCCCGGCTGTCGTCTTGCCAGATTCTGGCGGATGCTGCATCCGAGCTCTTCCTCGAGCGGACGTACGCCGGCACCACGATCGAAGACATCACGCAGCGCGCGGGCGTGAGCAGGAGCACCTTCTTCAATTACTTTTCGGCCAAGAGCGACGTGCTCTGGCTCGAGGTCGATGCGAGCGTCATCCACTTGGCGGACGCGCTCGCGGCGGTTCCGAGCGATGAACCCGTGATGGCCGCGATCCGCCGGGGGCTGCTCGCGGTCGCCGTGGAGTTCGGCCCAGGTCGGGTGCCGTGGGCGCTCACCCAATGCGACCTGATGGCCACGAGTTCCGAGCTCGAGGCATCCGCTCTCTCGCGCTTTCTCGCGCAGGTGAAGGTCTTGCGCGAGTTCATCGCCGCGAAACTTGGGCTCGACAGGGATGATCTCCTGCCGCAGGCCATCGCGACCGCGGTGATCGGCGCTGCCGTGGCGGCGGCCGCCGCCTGGGCACGAGCAGGAGTGACGCGTGGTGCGCTCACGCCGTACGTCGCCGAGGCGATCTCTCCGGTGTGCGCAGGCTTCCAGGCCGTGCTCGATGCGGCAGCCTCAAAACGATAGGATTGGCGCAACGACTGCGATCCGGCCATCACCGGTGAGTCTTCGGAAGAACGGTGCGTCGCCCCACGGGGAGTCGCCTCAGTAGAACCGAACGGGTCTGGCCCGTCACAGCCAACGAACAAGCGGTCGTGCGGCTCACTCGCACGGCAAGCGGGGTGGTACCGCGACAAGTGCCTGTGTGCACCTGCCGTCCTCGTGCAGACAGAGAGCCTGCCCAGGAGAAGAATGAGCTACCCCCAGTCGAGTGCGGACGACGCACCGGAGAAGAACGGCACGGCATCCGGCGTCACGCCATCGCCGAACTTCCCCGAGATCGAGACCGAGGTCCTCGAATTCTGGAAGAAGGATGGCACCTTCCGGGCATCCATCGACAACCGCGCGGATGCCGAAGAGTGGGTCTTCTACGACGGCCCGCCATTCGCAAATGGACTCCCGCACTACGGCCACCTCCTCACGGGCTACGCCAAGGACGTCTTCCCGCGCTACCAGACCATGCGCGGACGCAAGGTCGAGCGTCGCTTCGGCTGGGACACACACGGACTGCCAGCCGAGCTCGAGGCGGAGCGGCAGCTCGGCATCACGGACAAGAGCGAGATCGAGGAGATGGGCATCGCGGCCTTCAACCAGGCCGCGCGCGACTCCGTGCTGCGCTACACGAAGGAATGGCAAGGGTACGTCACGCGGCAGGCGCGCTGGGTCGACTTCGAGAATGACTACAAGACGCTTGACGTGACCTTCATGGAGTCGGTCATCTGGGCGTTCAAGCAGCTCCACGAAAAGGGTCTCGCCTACGAGGGCTACCGCGTGCTCCCGTATTGCTGGCGCGACCAGACGCCGCTCTCGAACCACGAGCTGCGCATGGACGACGACGTCTACAAGATGCGGCAGGACCAGACGGTCACCGTCACGTTCCCGCTCACGGGTGTGAAGGCAGAGTCGCTTGGCCTGACCGCTGTCCGCGCGCTCGCCTGGACGACGACGCCGTGGACACTGCCGACGAACTTCGCACTCGCGGTCGGCCCGGACATCCGCTACGCAATCCTCCCTGCCGGTCCCAACGGCGCCGCAGACGGCCACGGAAACCCCGAGCACGAGGACTTCGGTGCGGAGTACCTCCTCGCGATCGACCTGGTCGGCGGCTACGCGAAGGACCTCGGTTACGAATCCGCTGCTGACGCCGTTGCCGCGATCAGCCGGACGATCCTGGGATCCGAGCTCGAAGACGTCACGTACGACCGGCTCTGGGACTACTACGCGGACGCCGACGAGTACGGGACCCAGAACGCCTGGCGCATCCTCGTCGATGACTACGTGACGACCGACGAAGGCACGGGCATCGTGCACCAGGCGCCGGCGTACGGCGAAGACGACCAGCGCGTCTGCGAGGCAGCGGGCATCCCCGTGATCATCTCGGTCGACGATGGTGCGCGGTTCCTGCCCGCGGTTCAGGATGTCGCGGGCCTGCAGGTCTTCGAGGCGAACAAGCCGCTCACGAAGCTGCTGCGCGAGGAGGGGCGCCTGCTCCGCCAGGCGAGCTACGAGCATTCGTACCCGCACTGCTGGCGCTGCCGCAATCCGCTGATCTACAAGGCGGTCTCCAGCTGGTTCGTGCGCGTCACCGAGATCCGTGACCGCATGGTCGAGCTCAACCAGGACATCACCTGGGTGCCGGAGAATGTCAAGGACGGCCAGTTCGGCAAGTGGATCGGCAACGCCCGCGACTGGTCGATCTCGCGAAACCGCTATTGGGGCTCACCCATCCCGGTCTGGAAGAGCGACAACCCGGAGTATCCGCGGATTGACGTGTACGGTTCGCTCGACGAGCTCGAGGCCGACTTCGGGGTGCGCCCGACCGACCTGCACCGTCCGTACATCGACGAACTCACTCGCCCGAATCCGGACGACCCGACTGGGCAATCGACCATGCGCCGCATCTCCGACGTGCTCGACGTGTGGTTCGATTCCGGTTCCATGCCGTTCGCCCAGGTGCACTACCCGTTCGAGAACCGCGAGTGGTTCGACGGCCACAACCCGGCCGACTTCATCGTCGAGTACATCGGGCAGACCCGCGGCTGGTTCTACGTGCTGCATGTCCTCTCGACCGCGCTGTTCGACCGCCCCGCGTACAAGAACGTGATCAGCCACGGCATCGTGCTCGGCAACGACGGGCAGAAGATGTCGAAGTCGCTGCGCAACTACCCGGATGTCAACGAGGTGTTCGATCGCGACGGTTCGGATGCCATGCGCTGGTTCCTGATGTCGAGTTCCGTGCTGCGCGGCGGCAACCTCGTGGTCACGGAGGAAGCGATCCGCGAGGGGGTGCGCCAGGTCCTGCTGCCACTGTGGAGCACCTGGTACTTCTTCTCGCTGTACGCGAATGCGAGCGGCGCGGGCGATGCTTCGGATGATGCATCCGGCTACACGGCCATGTGGCGTACGGATTCCACCGACATCCTCGACCGTTACCTGTTGGCCAAGACGCGCGACCTGATCGAGGATGTCACGACCGACCTCGATGCGCTCGACAGCACGCTTGCTGCCGCCAAGGTCCGCGACTTCGCCGACGCGCTGACCAACTGGTACGTGCGACGCTCCAGGGAGCGGTTCTGGGAGGGCGTGAAGGCAGACGGCACGAATTCGGAGGCCTTCGACACGCTCTTCACAGTGCTCGAGACTCTCACGCGCGTTGCCGCACCGTTGCTCCCGCTCGTCAGCGAGCGCGTCTGGCAGGGTCTCACCGGCGGGCGGAGCGTGCACCTGACCGACTGGCCGGACGCCCGCCTGTTCCCGGCAGACCCCGCACTCATGACCGCGATGGACCAGATCAGGTCGATCAGCTCGACCGTGCTCTCCTTGCGCAAGCAGTCAGGGCTCCGGGTGCGACTGCCGCTCGCAACGCTGACAGTTGTCGCGACGGACACCGAGGCGTTGCGCCCATTCGAGTCGATCCTGCGCGATGAGCTCAACGTCAAGACCGTCGACCTCGTCGAGCTCGCCGCATCGAGTGCAGACGATTACGGAATCACGTCGAGGCTCACCGTCAACGCGCGTGCGGCTGGGCCCCGCCTCGGCAAGGATGTCCAGCGCGTCATCCGGGCCGCACGTGCCGGGGTGTGGAGCGAGATCGACGGCGTCGTCTCCGTCGACGGGATCGAGCTCGTCGAGGGCGAATACGAGCTTGCCCTCGAAGTTGCGTCCGCGGCGGTCTCCGATGGCCCTGATTCTGGCGATCGCTCTGGCGTTGGCGCTGCGGCTTCGGACGAAGAGCGGTCATCCCGCGCGCTCGCCCTGCTGCCGGGCGGCGGCTTCGTCCTGCTCGACACCGCGACGACGCCCGAACTCGAGGCCGAAGGTCTCGCGCGCGACGTCATCCGTGCGGCGCAGGACACCCGCCGAGCCGCCGGCTTCGACGTCAGTGATCGCATCCGACTCGACCTCGTCTTCTTCTCCGATGAGGATGCGACGTCGGTCGCGAGCGTCACCGACGTCGACATTGCGGCGGAAACCCTCGCGACGGAGTCCCGCTCATACCGGGCGGCAGAGAACCCGGCGCTCGCCGGCTACAGCGACCAGCTCCCGTCGGAGTGGTTGAGCAGCGTGCTGCTGCACGACGCCGACTTCTACCAGGACTTCCAGGCGGCTCAGTTCGCGAACGCCGGGCGATTCATCGTCGCCGTCACCCGCCTGGACGGGAGGCGCGATGTCTGACGACGACTTCACCCCCGCGGGCGACGCGGTGTACGAGAGCCTGCTCTCGCGCCTCGGCGAAGCCAGCCCGCAACCGAGGCTCAGCGCCACGCGCCGGGCTGTGGAACTCCTCGGCGATCCGCACCACGCGTACCCGATCATCCATGTGACGGGCACGAACGGAAAGACGAGCACGAGCAGGATCGCCGAGAGCATCCTGCGCGCGTACGGCCTCCGCACCGGCCTCTTCACCAGTCCGCACCTGATCCGCTTCAATGAGCGCATCGTGATCGACGGCGAGCCGATCACCGACGAGGCCCTCGCGCGCAACTGGGCAGACATCGAGCCGTACCTGGAGATCGTTGACCTCGAGCTCGAGGCGGCAGGGCAGTTGCCCCTCACCTTCTTCGAGGCAATGACGGTGCTCGCGTTCGCGTGCTTCGCCGACGCCCCTGTCGATGTCGCGGTTATCGAGGTCGGTATGGGAGGGGAGTGGGACTCGACCAATGTTGGAGATGGTCAGGTCGCCGTGTTCACGCCGATCTCGCTCGACCACACCAATCGCCTGGGCTCGACGATCACGGAGATTGCCAAGACGAAATCCGGCATCATCAAGCCCGCGGTAGATGTGGTGAGCGCAGCGCAGCTGCCCGACGGGCTCCTCGAGCTCGAGCGTGCCGCCGAACTGACGGAGTCGACGTTTGCCGTGCAGGGCGACAAATTCGACGTGGTGAGCAACGCCGTCGCGGTCGGTGGCCAGCTCATCACCGTGCGTGGGCTCGCTGGCACGTACGCAGACCTCTTTCTTCCGCTTTATGGCAGCCACCAGGCCCAGAACGCCGCCGTCGCCATCGCGGCGGTCGAGACGTTCCTCGGCCGCGGGACCCAGGCGCTCAGCACCGATCTGATCGAGGAAGGTCTCGCCACGGTCACGTCCCCCGGCCGGCTCCAGCTGGTCGGTATCGATCCGACCGTACTGGTGGATGCCGCGCATAATCCGAGTGGAGCAGCCTCGCTCGCGGCGGCGCTCCGGGAATACTTCGATTTCGACGAGATCGTCTTCGTGCTCGGCGTGCTCGCCGACAAGGATGCCGTGGGGATCATCCAGGCCCTGGAGCCGCTCGCCGCCCGCTTCCATGCGACGCAGTCCGGCTCCGACCGTGCGATCGGTTACGAGCAGCTGGGCGACCTCGTCCTCGCCGCGACCCACGAAGATTCGACGTACGTGTTCGAAAACCTCGAGGATGCGGTCGAGCGTGCACGAGACTGGGCAAGCGAGGCGCCGAGGCGCGCCGTCGTCGTGGCCGGGTCAATCACGCTCGTCGGGGATGCCATGGCCATTGCTGAGAAGCGCGGTTGGAAGACGAACTGATGCCTAGCGATCTGCCTCCAGAGGAACCGACCCCCGCCCAGGCGGTGGGCCGGCCGGCCCGGACGCGATCGGCGCGTCACAGCCTCGGCTCGATCGTGCTCGGGTTCGAGCTGATCATCGTGTTCCTCGGGGCGCTCGTGATCTTCGGCCTCGGGGCGCTCCCTGCGCCCCTTGCTCTCGGCGGGGGCGCCGCGTTGGTCCTGGCCATGGGCGCGACGATCGGGCTGTTGCGCTACCGCTGGGCGTTCATCCTCGGTTGGATCCTGCAGGCCATCGTGATCGCCGCCGGAGTCCTCGTACCGGCCTTCTTCATCGTCGGGGCCATCTTCACGGCGATGTGGGCGTACTGCATGGTCGTCGGCGCCCGACTTGACCGAAACAACAACACCCACACGCAAGAAAACCTCGAAACGGAGAACCCAGAATGAGCACCCCCGTCGAAGAAACCCTCGTTCTCGTCAAGCCGGATGGCGTCGCCCGCAACCTGACCGGCGAGATTCTGCGCAGGATCGAGGCGAAGGGGTACGCCCTCGTCGACATCAAGCTTCTGCAGGCAGACCGGAGTCTGCTGGCCAAGCACTACGAGGAGCACGAGGGCAAGCCCTTCTACGAGCCGCTCGTCGAGTTCATGGAGAGCGGACCGATCGTCGCCATCCGCGTCGCAGGCAATCGCGTGATCGAGGGCTTCCGCTCGCTCGCCGGCACGACAGACCCCACCTCGGCCGCGCCAGGAACGATCCGTGGCGACCTGGCGCGCGACTGGGGACTCAAGGTGCAGCAGAATCTCGTGCACGGCAGCGATTCGCCAGAGTCCGCAGCACGCGAACTCGCCCTCTGGTTCTAGGCCGGGGCGCCAGCGCGGCGCGTTCGCGCCGCGCTTAGACGTAAAGGCGGTGCAGCCAGTCCATCTGGATCTGGGCGAGCACGGCGACGATTGCGTAGCACGCCAGCGTGATCAGCGGGACCCAGCTGTACGCGGCCGAAGCAATCCGGCGAACGGATGCTGGAACGGGAATGTTTCCCTCTTTGAGGTTGTAGAGCGTGACGATCCAGAAGGTCGGGATGGTGACGAACCACGTGAGCATGCACCACGGGCACAGCACGTCGAGTGCGTAGATGCTCTGCGTGATGAGGAAGATCACGAGCGCGAGGGCACCGGCCACACCGAGATTGAAGAGGGCCCAGTACCAGCGTGCGAAGCGTCCGCCGGCCAGGATGCCGACGCCCACCGCGATCGCAGCCGTCCAGCCGGCGATCCCGAGCAGCGGGTTGGGAAAGCCGAAGAGTTCGCCCTGCCACGAGTTCAGGTTCTTGCTGCACCCGACGAGAACGCTGATGTTGCACGAGAGTGAAGCCTTCGGGTCGGCGAGGAGGGCGAGCTTGTCGAGCGTGAGCGCGAACGCCGCGAGGAAGCCGATGATGCCGGCCACGATCAGGAATACGGCAAGGACAGTGGGGCGTTTTGCGGGTGCGGTCAGTGACACCCTCGGATTATTACATAGCGGTTCCGTGTCGTACCGGCAATAGTGCGTCTTCGTGACAATGCGTGCGATAATTGAACCCAAGTCTCCCGGGCCGCGCTCGGAGAGACGCCAAAAAAGGCTTTAAGGGCACGAAGCCCTGTAATTGCCGATCAGCACGATCGGCACGCAATGACCAAGACGGTGTAACCAGAGCCGTGAGCCGGTTACAGATGTGAAGGATTGGCGGGATCTCGCACCACGGCGAGTTTCGCTCGAGAGAGTACCCAAGCGGGTGGCGCGGTTGCCCGTACGGTCAAGGAGTGCACCAGAGATGGTGGAAAAACAAGACAACACGAACATTCAGGGAAACGACGCGGAGAAGTCTGCAGAGACGGGAGCGAAAAGGCGCACCAGGCTTTTCGGGGCTCGCAGGAGCGCCAAGAAGAGCCAGGTGACCGAGGCCCCCGCGGAGCAGGTCATCGCGCCGTCTCCCGAGGTCTCGTCGCCCGACGCGCGCTCTGGCGCTGCGCCGACCGTCGACACGCAACACGTTGACGGGCCTTCGGCAGAGGCCGAGCAGGTCGGTGCCCAGCGGGCCGAGGCTCGGACCCGTTCGACCCGCGCGCGCGCTGCGCGTGACCAGTCCTCCGGTGCTGGCACAACAACGACGACCATCCCAGAGGAGACCGCGGGAGCACAGGCTGACGCCCAGGGGGAGAAGGCCGGGAAGGCTCCGGCGGTTGCCGGGGGACGCCCTGCGCCATCGATCCTGTTCCAGGCTCCGGACATCAAGCCGCTGCCCCCGCTCCCGCCGAGCTTGCGTGACGACCAGGGCGATGAAAGCACGACTGTGCGCAGGCGCGCACGCCGTCGCCCGGGTGAAGAGGCCCGCACCGGCACGGATGATCCGGCCAACACGGTTGTCAAAGTGCGCACGCCGCGCGAGCCGGAGCTGATCACCGAGCCGCAGCGCGTCAAGGGCTCGACCCGCCTCGAGGCGAAGAAGCAGCGCCGTCGGGACGGACGCGACGCTGGGCGCAGGCGACCGGTCGTAACCGAGGCCGAGTTCCTCGCGCGCCGCGAGTCCGTCGACCGCCAGATGGTCGTCCGCTCGAAGGACGGGCGCATCCAGATCGGTGTTCTCGAGGACAGTGTTCTCGTCGAGCACTATGTCGCCAAGTCGCAGGAAGCATCCCTGATCGGGAATGTCTATCTGGGCCGCGTGCAGAATGTCCTGCCAAGCATGGAGGCCGCGTTCGTCGACATCGGCCGTGGTCGCAACGCCGTGCTCTATTCGGGCGAAGTGGACTGGGAAGCCGCGGCGGAGAACTCCACGAGCGGCAACCAGCCCCGCCGGATCGAGCTCGCGCTCAAGGCCGGTGACAAGGTCCTCGTGCAGGTGACGAAGGATCCGATCGGCCACAAGGGCGCAAGGCTCACGAGCCAGGTGTCCCTCCCCGGCCGTTACCTCGTCTACGTCCCCAATGGTTCGATGAACGGCATCAGCCGCAAGCTGCCAGACACCGAGCGCGCCCGCCTTAAGAAGATCCTCAAGGAGGTTCTGCCGGAGAACGTCGGCGTCATCGTGCGCACGGCTGCCGAGGGCGCGACCGAAGAGCAGCTGACGCTCGATGTCAACCGCCTGACCGCACAGTGGGCGGAGATCAGCAAGCAGGTCGAGACCGTCCAGGCTCCCGCCCTGCTGCACAGCGAGCCCGACCTGCTCATCAAGATCGTGCGCGATGTCTTCAATGAGGACTTCCAGAAGATGGTCATCGCCGGTGGCGAAGCTCAGAGCACGATCGAGAACTACCTGAGGCAAGTGGCGCCCGACCTGCTCGAGCGCGTCGAGGAGTACACAGGAAACCGTGACGCCTTCGACGAGTTCCGCATCACCGAGCAGATCGAGAAGGCGCTCGACCGCAAGGTTTGGCTGCCCTCGGGTGGCTCGCTCGTGATCGACCGCACCGAGGCCATGACTGTCGTCGACGTCAACACGGGTAAGTTCGTCGGCTCGGGCGGCAACCTCGAGGAGACCGTCACCAAGAACAACCTGGAGGCCGCCGAAGAGATCGTGCGCCAGTTGCGCTTGCGTGACATCGGCGGAATCATCGTCGTCGACTTCATCGACATGGTGCTCGAGACGAACCGCGACCTCGTGCTCCGGCGACTCATCGAGTGCCTGAGCCGCGACAGGACCAAGCACCAGGTCGCCGAGGTCACCTCGCTCGGTCTCGTGCAGATGACACGCAAGAAGGTCGGGCTCGGTCTGCTCGAGACGTTCAGTGAGCCCTGTGAGGTGTGTGCCGGTCGTGGCATCATCGTGCACCACGATCCCGTCAATAAGCACCGCCAGTCCGCGCAACCTCCCATCGAGCGCCGCCGTGGCAAGGGTGGCCAGTCCAACGGCAACGGGGGAGGCGCACAGCAACCACCTGTGAGCGCCACGACCCACGCCATCACCGACGACGCGAAGAACGCTCTCGCCCAGATCGCTGCGAGCACCATCGCTGCGCACGCGGCACATCCGGAAACCGCACACATCGGAACGGGTCACGATTCGTCGGCTGACGCCGCGGGCGGTCGCGCCAGGCACACTGCCGAGGCGGAAGCCGCCGGCGCGAAGCAGGAGGGTGCAGGACAGCCCAGGCAAGGGCGCACAGGGCAGAGGCGGGCCGGGAGGGGTGCGACATCCGAGCCGATCGAGCCGATTGCGCCGATCGAGCTCGCTGCGCCGATCGAGTCCGTTGAGATCCTTGATATCCCGGTGACGGCGCCCAAGTCACGGCAGCGGGTCAAGAGCAAGGATGCGGATCAGCTGCTCGATTCCGTCCTCGAGGCTCTGCCCCAGCCGAAGCAACCCGGTCAGGGCCGCAGCCGAAATCGTCGTGTGACGACGGCAGGGCTCACGGGCATTGCCGTAACTCCCGAGGCTACGCCGAGGGATCAGTCGGAATAGGCGCGCACTTTCGTTGGAGGGCCGCAGCCGGCTGTATTACCGCTTGCGGTCCCTTCCACGAACGCGCAGTCCGCTGTCGCGCAGCCGGATGACGAGTTCGCGGCCTCCCACCGCGGTCGCCCCCGCGGCGACCAGCTCGTCGTATCGGCGTGCTGGCACGTCGTAGTGGTCGAGGTCGAAGCTCCGGCGGGGGACTTCGTTGGCTTCGGCGAAGGCGTGCAACTCTTCGAGCGAGGCGTCGCTCACCAGGTGCGACCAGAACGTGCCGTGCGCCGGCCACGCCGGCTGGTCGATCAACACCGTCATAGCTCGATTGTAGGAAGGATCTCGAAGAGCGCCCGTGTCGATGTCTCGCCTGCTCGTCCCGCCGCTGCGGTCGCGAATTGACCGGGGCATGGGCATCGGCTAAAGTTGACCGTTGGTGTGTGTTGGGCTTTGCCCGCACGGTTGCCAAGGTTTTCTGAGAGAAACAGAGTGCCGCACACGCGTCCTCCAGCTCACCAGTAACTTCCTGAAGAAATAGAAGGATCCGGGGTCCCCGGGCCCCCAGAGAAAAGGTACGTAAAGTGGTCTACGCAGTTGTGCGCGCCGGTGGTCGGCAAGAAAAGGTCGAGGTCGGCACCATCGTGACGATGGATCGCATCAAGGCTGAAAAGGGCGGAAACGTCGAGCTCGCTGCGGTGCTGCTTGTTGACGGTGAGAAGATCACCTCCGACGCGAAGTCGCTCGCCAAGGTGAAGGTCACCGCCGAGGTCCTCGGCGACCTCCGTGGCCCCAAGATCATCATCCAGAAGTTCAAGAACAAGACCGGTTATAAGAAGCGCCAGGGTCACCGTCAGGAGCTCACGCGCGTCAAGATCACCGGCATCGCGTAGTTCGACAAGTATTCAGGCGTAGGAGAATAAGCAGATGGCACACAAAAAGGGCGCGAGCTCAACCCGCAACGGTCGTGACTCGAACGCACAGCGTCTCGGCGTGAAGCGTTTCGGCGGCCAGGTCGTCGGCGCTGGCGAGATCATCGTCCGCCAGCGCGGCACCCACTTCCACCCGGGCGTCAACGTCGGCCGTGGCGGCGACGACACCCTGTTCGCCCTCGAGGCTGGCGCGGTGGAGTTCGGCAAGAAGGGCGGCCGCAAGGTCGTCAACATCGTGGCGCAGGCGTAACCCTACGCAGCACACAACGGCTTTCGGATGGGCGAGCTTCGGCTCGCCCATCCGTGTTTCAGCCGTGTTCGATGGTGAACATGGCACGCATTACGGAAGAAATTCGTAAGACAGCACGACTTTGGAGCACAGATGGCAACGTTCGTCGATCATGTGACGTTGCACCTGCGCGCTGGTAACGGCGGTAATGGCTGCGTCTCGGTCCGCCGTGAGAAGTTCAAGCCTCTCGCCGGCCCCGATGGTGGCAATGGCGGTCACGGCGGTGACATCGTGCTCGTCGCAGACCCGCAAGTGACGACGCTGCTCGGGTATCACCGCAACCCGCACCGCTCCTCCGACAACGGTGGCTTCGGGATGGGCGACCACCGCAGCGGAGCGACCGGGGAGGAGCTCGAACTCGCCGTCCCCGTCGGCACCGTGATCAAGGATGTCGACGGCACCGAACTCGCGGACATGACCGAGCCCGGTATCCGCTTCGTCGTCGCCCCCGGCGGCCAGGGTGGCCTCGGCAACGCTGCACTCGCGAGCACCAAGCGCAAAGCGCCCGGATTCGCTTTGCTCGGTACGCCGGGCTGGGAGGGCGACGTCCTCCTCGAACTCAAGACCGTCGCCGACATCGCACTGGTTGGCTTCCCATCCGCAGGCAAGTCAAGTCTCGTTGCCGCGATCTCGGCGGCCAAGCCCAAGATCGCCGACTACCCGTTCACGACGCTCCACCCCAACCTCGGAGTCGTGCAGGCGGGTGAGACGCGTTACACCGTCGCGGATGTGCCTGGGCTCATCGAAGGCGCGAGCGAGGGCAAGGGCCTCGGCCTCGAGTTCCTCCGTCACGTCGAGCGCTGCAGCGCGCTCCTGCACGTCCTGGACTGCGCGACCCTCGAGCCGGGTCGCGATCCACTCAGCGACCTGGATGTCATCCTCGCCGAACTCGCGGCATATCCGGTCCCAGAAGGCCAGACTCCGTTGATCGAGCGCGACCAGCTGATCGCTCTCAACAAGATCGACGTTCCGGATGCCCGGGAGCTGGCCGAATTCGTGCGACCGGAACTCGAGGCTCGTGGGTACCGCGTCTTCGAGATCTCGACGGTGAGCCACGAGGGCCTCCGTCAGCTCTCCTACGCGCTCGGCGAGCTCGTTGAGGAGTCGCGTCGCGACGCCATCGCAGCCCAGCAGACAAAGCCCCGCATCGTCATGCGCCCCAAGGCCGTCGACGAGAACGAATACTCCGTGCGCGTCGAAGGTGGATCCTTCGGCAATATCTATCGCATCCTCGGTGCCAAGCCGGAGCGCTGGGTTGCGCAGACCGACTTCAACAACGACGAGGCCGTCGGCTTCCTGGCCGACCGCCTGGCCAAGCTCGGCGTGGAGGACCAGCTGTTCAAGGCGGGCGCCGTCGCGGGATCGACCGTGATCATCGGCATGGGCAATGGCGTGGTCTTCGACTGGGAGCCCACCCTCACCTCGACCGCCGAACTCCTCACCGCTCCGCGCGGAACGGATGCCAGGCTCGACGCAAACAACAGGCCGACGCGCCACCAGCGTCGCGAAGAGTACTTCGAACGGATGGACGCCAAGGCGGAAGCCCGCGCCGAACTCGTGCGCGAGCGTGAAGCCGGGCTGTGGCGGGAAGACCACGAGGAGACCGACGCGGAATGACCATTCTCGACCGGAGCCAGGTCCTCACCGCGCGACGCGTCGTCGTCAAGGTGGGCTCGTCGTCCATCAGCGGGGTGAATGCCGGGCAGATCGTGCACCTCGTGGAGGCACTTGCCGAGGCGCATGGCCGCGGCGTACAGGTCATCCTGGTCTCGTCCGGAGCGATCGCGACGGGCATCCCATACCTGGCGCTCGACGGCAGGCCAACCGATCTGGCCACGCAGCAGGCCGCGGCCGCTGTCGGCCAGAACGTACTGATCTACCGCTACCAGGACAGCCTCGACCGCTTTGACATCGTCGCGGGCCAGGTCCTGTTGACAGCGGGCGATCTCGAGAACCCGACGCACCGCAGCAACGCGCAACGCGCCATGGAGCGCCTGCTCGAGCTGCGCATCCTGCCGATCGTCAATGAGAACGACACCGTCGCCACCCACGAGATCCGATTCGGCGACAATGACCGCCTGGCGGCGCTCGTCGCGATGCTCGTGCGGGCCGACCTGCTCGTCCTGCTCTCGGATGTCGATGCGCTATACACGAAGCCGCCGCAGCACCCCGGCGCCGAGCGGATCGCAACGGTCACCTACGACGATGCGCTCGAGGGTGTTGAGATCGGGGCTACCGGAAGCTCGGGGCTGGGCACCGGGGGAGCGCTCACGAAGGTGTCTGCCGCACGGCAGGCAGCTGAGGAGGGCACGGCCGTCATCCTGACTGCGACGTCACTCGTCTCGAACGCGCTGCGCGGCGAGCACGTGGGAACGTGGTTCGAGCCCATGCTGCGCACCCGGATCGTCGACTAGCAAGCAGCGCACCGGCACAGCCGAAGGCCTGGTACCGCGGCTAAACTTGGCTGCATGCCATCCACCGTTCTTGATCATGTCGGGCTGACCGAAAAGCTCGCGGCGGCAAAGACCGCGTCCATCGCGTTGGCCACGGCCAGGACCGAGCAGAAGAACCGGGCGCTCGAGGCGGTCGCGGCGGCCATTCGTGCGCATGCCGCCGAAATCATCGATGCCAACGGCCTCGACCTGGCCAATGGGCGCGAGAACGGGCTCTCCGCAGGCCTCCTCGACCGACTCACCCTCACCGAACAGCGCCTCGACGGCCTCGCCGAGTCCGTGCTCGAGATCGTCGGCCTGACCGACCCGGTCGGCCAGTTCGTGCGTGGAAGCTCGCTTCCCAACGGTCTGCAGATCAGCCAGGTCCGCGTGCCGTTCGGAGTCGTGGGCACGATCTACGAGGCTCGTCCAAACGTCACAGTCGACATCGCCGCTCTCGCCCTCAAGAGCGGAAACGCCGTCGTTTTGCGCGGCGGCAGCGCGGCCCTGAACAGCAATCGCGCTCTCGTCGGGATCATCAGGGACGCCATTGCTTCCGTCGGCCTCTCCGCCGAGGCCGTACAGACGATCGACGAGTTCGGTCGCGAAGGCGCCGCCGAGCTGATGAAGGCGCGCGAGTACATCGATGTGCTCATCCCGCGCGGGAGTGCCGAACTCATCGCGGCCGTCGTGGCCGAATCCCTCGTTCCCGTCATCGAGACGGGTGCCGGCGTCGTGCACATCGTGCTCGACGAGAGCGCCAGGGAGGACTGGGCAACCGACATCGTGCATAACGCCAAGGTGCAGCGACCCAGCGTCTGCAACGCGGTCGAGACAGTACTCGTCCACGCGGATGCTGCGGAGCGACTCCTGCCGACCGTGCTCCGCCAGCTCGCGGAATCCGGCGTCACCATCCATGCCGACGCGCGCGCGCTGGCCATCTACCCGAACGCCGTCCCGGCGACGGACGACGACTGGTCGACCGAGCACATGAGCCTCGACATCTCCGTTGCCGTCGTTGACTCGCTGGATGACGCGATCGCGCATATCCGCAGGTACTCGACCAGGCACACCGAGTCGATCATCACGAACGACCTTGGCAATGCGGAGCGCTTTCTCGCCGAGGTGGATTCGGCGGTCGTCATGGTCAATGCGTCGACGCGGTTCACGGATGGCGGTGAATTCGGCTTCGGGGCTGAAGTTGGAATTTCGACGCAGAAGCTCCACGCACGTGGGCCGATGGGGCTGCCGGAGTTGACCAGTACGAAATGGATCGTGCGCGGGTCCGGCCAGGTGCGCGCGTAACCGTGTGAGGTCGGGTCGCCATGACTTTTGGTCGACCCCCGCTTGTGGGACATGCGCCTCACGGGGCGTGCAGGTGGCTCGCACTAGACTGTTGGGCGGGCGTTTGCGCGCCGACGAAAGGGAGAACAGATGTCATTCGTGACGACAGTATTGGCTCAGACAGAAGCCCTGGCACCGCTCATCATGCCGACGTGGGCCTTCGGAGTCACCATCCTCGTCGTCTTTGCTGCCCTCGCGTTCGTGATCTGGTCGTTCCGTGATGTCGCAAACCGCCATGCACCCAAGGCCCACCCGTTTCCCGGCGAGCACGCGGGCGCGCCCGGTGCGACCCACCACGGCAGCGGCCACCCGACCGAGCACTAGCCAGAGGTCACATGGGTCAGCCGGAGAGACGCCGCCCACGCATTGGCGTGATGGGTGGAACGTTCGACCCGATTCACCATGGTCACCTCGTGGCCGCGAGTGAGGTCGCACAGTCCTTCGAGCTGGACGAGGTCATCTTCGTTCCGACCGGACACCCGTGGCAAAAGGGCGGAGTGACCCCGGGCGAGCACCGCTACCTGATGACCGTCATCGCGACGGCATCCAACCCGCAATTCACCGTGAGCAGGGTCGACATCGACCGCGACGGCCCCACGTACACGATCGACACGCTCCGCGAAATCCATGCCTCGAGGCCGGAAGCGGAGCTCTTCTTCATCACCGGTGCGGACGCGATCGCGCAGATCATCAGCTGGCGTGACGTAGACGAGCTTTGGAAGCTCGCTCACTTCGTTGCTGTGAGTCGTCCGGGACATGACTTGAGTATTTCTGAATTACCGCAGCAAGACGTATCCTTGTTGGAGGTTCCGGCCTTGGCGATCTCGTCAACTGACTGCAGGAGCCGGGTGAGCAGGGGGTATCCCGTCTGGTACTTGGTACCAGACGGTGTTGTTCAGTACATCTCCAAACACCATCTGTATCGGAGTGTGGCATGACTTTGTGGCAGGACCAGCCGCCAAAGACGCGGCGACAGGCACGAGAGAGCGAGCGCTCTGAAGCGCTCAAGGAGACCGGCCAGCGCTCGCGCCGCGCGGCAACCGTCGAGGCGACTCCAGCCGGAGAAGTCCCCGCGGTCACCACGCCTTTTGGAGTCGCCGTCGGACGCAGGGATGCCGACAGCGCGCTGGGCGAGACGTCAGCAGTCCCCGGGACGACGTCTCCCGGCGACGCCGGTGCGAAGCCGTCGCGCCCGCATTTGCCGAGGTACCAGGCATCCTTCGACACGATTCTTGCTGTGGAGTCCGACACGGTCGACACCGACACCGACGCCGAGGCACCGGACGTGTTCGGTCTTTTCCGTCGCGAGCAGCCTGCCGAGGTCGCGGAGCCGGTCACGATGCCTGTGACTCTTGTCCGGGCGCCTACACCGGTACCGGTCGAGGTGCCCACTGCCGCACCCGTCCTGGGTGAAGCGGTCCAGGTTCCCGCAGAACGCATGATCGTGCCGGAACGCACTCTTTCTCGGCGTGAACTCCGTGCCATGCAACAGGCACAGGAGGCCAACGCGGAGGCCGCCGGCCAGGCGCCCGCCGTCGAGGCGGAGCCGACCCGTGAGCCCGTGTTCGAGGCGGCTCCCGAGCTTGTCTTCCCGCTTGCTGTCGCGCCGACGGTTGAGCCGGTGCCGGTGATCGCTCCGATTACTCCCGCCGCGCCCATTGACGTCGCGCCTGTCGAGATCGCACCTGTTGACCTCGCGGACGAGGCCGACGTGGCCAGGCAGCCATACCAGCCACCCGTGGGGCACTGGTCCACAGCGGGCGAACTCGACGACGAGAACCAGACATACGACCAGGTGCTTTCGCGGAGTGTCGGCTCTTCCGGCTCCGCCACAACCTCGAACGCCCTCATCCTGCCCTCGATCCCGAGCGCGCCGGATGCGATGGGCCCGCTCACGAGCACGGGCGAGATCCTCATCACCGGCTCGATTGACTTGCCGCGCAGTCTTGGTGCGACGGGGCAGCATCCCGACCGCTACGACTCGCCGGACATGGATCGCATGTTCGACCAGGCCGAAAGCGAGCTCAACTCCTCGGATGTCGCACCGATCCGTGCCAGCCGAGCCGTAAGCACGCACACCTCTACGCGTGGGGTCATCACGCCGCCCAAGCGTCGCGGCGGGCGTCTCCCCGTTGTTTTGTCCATTACAGCCGCGGTGCTGGCACTCGGCGTGGTTGCGCTGCTCATCGTCGGCTACGTCTTTAAGGTCTTCTAATCAACTCTTTCAACGTTTCACTCTTTTCGGCGGTCGGATCATGACCGCATCGGATCGCTCCCGCGAAATCCTCCAGCTCGCTGCGGCGGCCGCCGACTCGAAGGGCGGCGACGACCTCGTCGCGCTCGATGTCTCCGGTCCGCTCCCGCTCGCTGACATCTTCCTGCTGGCCACCGGTCGCTCGGAACGAAACGTGGTGGCAATCGCCGGCGAAGTCGAGGACAAGCTCAACGAGGCCGGCGTCAAGACTCTGCGGCGTGAGGGCCGTACGGAGGGACGCTGGATCCTGCTCGACTTCGGCGACCTCGTCGTGCACGTCTTCCACGAAGAAGATCGCATGTACTACTCACTTGAGCGATTGTGGAAGGACTGCCCGGTCGTACCGATTACGCTTCCTGTTCACGAGGGCGCGGAGTAATCATCCGACCCCCGATTGCCGACCGGCGATTTAGAGGCGTTGTCCGGATGTAGTAATCTAGTGAAGTTGCTTCCGAGCGAATCGGAAGAAGCGGGTCTGTGGCGCAGCTGGTAGCGCACCTGCATGGCATGCAGGGGGTCAGGGGTTCGAGTCCCCTCAGATCCACCAACAGTCGACTGACTCGGTGATTGCCGGTCCGCTACCTCTCGATCTCGGGGTAGTCGCCCGCCTCGAGGTCGGCAATCAGGCCCGGGTGGGTTGGCCGCCAGTCGTAGGCGTCACGTGTCCACGCGCTGGATGCCGGCTGGTCCATAGCGAAGATCTGGCCGAGCGGGCCGAACGTCTCGGCAGGCACCTGCTGCACCGGCAGCCCGAGCTTCTCGCCGATCACGGTGGCGATCGCGAGCATCGAGTCGCCCTCGTCACCCACGGCGTTGACGGCGGTACCCGCCTCGCCCTTCTCGAGCATGAGTCGAAACAGCGATGCCGCGTCGCGACGGTGCACTGCCGGCCAACGCTGGCTGCCGTCGCCGACGTATGACGAGACGCCCGAGCGCTGCGCGGCCTGGATCAGGATCCCGGCGAAGCCGTAGGCGACGTACCGCTCGTGTACCGAGCGCGGCAGGCGGACCGCCGTCGTGCGGACTCCCTGCGACGCGAGACCCAGGATCCTTCCGGCGTTGATGCCGCGGCCGCCGACGGGCCCGCTCGTCGACTGCGGATCCCGCTCGGTGGCCGCCCGACCCTTCGAGAACGTGGTGCCCGACACGATCGAGAACGGCTTCCCGGTGCCCACGAGGGCAGCGCCGATGGTGTCCATAGCGAGTCCCTCCTCGGCGATGCTCCGCTCGAGGTCGGAGAAATCGTTGCTGAACGCGAGGTGGATCACGCCGTCGGCCTCGCGGGCTGCCGCGGTCAGTACGTCGAGCTCGCCAAGGCCACCCCGTAACGGTGTCCCGCCAGCGGCGGCGACCTTCTGAGCGGAGGCCTCGGATCGTGCGAGGCCGAGCACCTCGTGGCCGTGGGCGACGAGCTCTTCGGTAACGACCTGGCCGATTCCGCCTGATGCTCCAGTGACGAATACGCGCATGGATAACTCCTCGTGCAATGGACCGGCGACGATCACGTGGGATCGGCGACGGTGATGCGACTGATGTCCCATCACCATAGCAGCACGATGCGACAGGTGTCACATCACCTAGGATTGCGTTATGCCACGCTGGGAGCCCGATGCGCGGGAGCGGTTCGTCTCCGCGGCCCTGCAATTGTTCTCCGAGCAGGGTTACGACGAGACCACGGTCGCGCAGATCGCCGACCGCGCCGGGCTGACCCGGAGTACCTTCTTCCGTCATTTCAGCGATAAGCGGGAGGTGCTCGCCGCGGGTCAGGAGACCTTGTCGGCCCTCTTCACCGAGGGCATCGCCGCGGCACCGTCGAGCGCGACGCCTCTCGAGGCGGTCGCTGCCGGCCTCGCCAACGCCTCGGCCGCGATGACCCCATTCAACCGCGAGCTCGGGGCGCGACTCGAGGCGGTCATCGCGACCAGCTCGGAGCTGCAGGAGCGCGCCATGCTGAAGAGGGTCGGCATGGCCGCAGCGATGGCCGACGCATTGCGGGCCCGCGGTGTCGCCGACCCTGTCGCCAACACCGCCGCCGAGCTCGGCGTGCTCGCGTTCAAGGAGGCATTCGCCGCTTGGTCGACCGGCGAGGGCGACAACCTCGTGCCGATGACTGCGGCGGCACTTAACCGTCTCCGCGCCACCCTGGCGCAGCTCGGCTAGCCGTCCCTCCTCGCTTCTTCCTGTCAGGTGCGAAGAGCTTCGGCGGTGCGGCCGACTATCAGCCCGCTGCCTGGCCCACATGATCGCCCGTCATCCGTCCAGTTGCGCGACTCGGTGTCTTGATTTCACGCGACACGGCGCCGGAATTCCGGGGGCCACGCGAGCTTCGTTGACGGGTATCCGAGATCCCGTGCGGGGTTACGAACGCGGCGGGTCTCTGCAACGATGGGAGACCATCACGCAACGGAAGGAACTGAAGTGATATCGCTCTCGTGGCTCCTCCTCATCGGCATCATCGGCGGCGCGCTCGCCCTGGTCGACGGCGCAACCCGTACGCGAGGGCGTGGAGTGGCCGTCCTCGGCGTCATCGAAATCGTGGTCGCGGCGCTCTTCGTGCTTTCGCTTTTCATCCCGGCGATCCCGTTCGGTGCGCTGACGCTGGCGATCGTCACGCTCGTCGTGCTGATCGTTCAGCTGGTCCTCGGACGACGGGGAGCTGCGATGACCGTGGTCGCGCTCATCCTCATCGCCGCCTGGGTCGTCCTTTCGATGCGCTGGATCGTCATCCCCGGCATCGGCTGAGCCGCTGCAACCTGCGAGCTGGTCGACGGAAGCTGCGCGATTGACAGCCGATAGTAACCGGCCGTTAACACCGCGAGCATAGCCTCTATGTAGACAAGACGTCCTACCTACCTTGGGGGTTGTTTCTCGCATGAAGCCGATTTCTTTCCTGGATTTTCGTCCCGACCCTGGGACCGTAGTCGAGTGGACCGTGAGCCGTGATACTGCGGCGACCGTGCCGTACGCGCCCATCGATCCCATTCCGTTGTCGTATAACCAGGAACTGCACCTGAAGTCGTCGCTGGCTGCCCATCGAATGGGTCTGCCAGGCAACCCCTGGATCGGTACCTCATTCGACCTTGAAGGCGCTGCCGACCTCGATGCGCTCGGCCATGCATTCAGCTCCTGGATGGAACGGCACGAGGCCCTCCGCAGCGGATTCCGGCCCAGCGACTCTGGCGACGAAATCGAGCGGTTCACACTCACGGCGGACTCGATTGAGCTCGTGCAGGAGCCGGAGTCCTTCTTCGACTCCGCGGATACGCTGCACGATTATCTCGACGGGCGCTTCGCCGCAGGGACCGACCCATTCGCGTGGCCCCCGTTGGTGCTGGGCGTGGTCATCCGGAACAGTGGCTCCACAGTGTTCGTCGCTTTGGACCACACCGCAGGCGACGGTTACTCGCTGGCACTGGCCGTGTGGGAGCTGGAGACCACCTACGAGGCATTCCTGGGCGGCGGCACCCCGGAACTTCCCGAGACGGGAAGTTTTCTTGAACTCTGCGCTGCAGAGCGGAGCCGTGGCGCAACGATCACTGCGGAGGATCAGGCGGTCGGCCAATGGCGAGAATTCGTCCGCGCATGCGGGGGAACTGCCCCTGCCTTTCCGTTGGATCTCGGCATCGTCGCTGGCCAGACGTGGCCCCAGAGCGTCTACAACCAGCGATTCCTCACCCCGCGGGAAGCCGAGGGATTCGAAGCGGTCTGCGAGGAGAGGAACGGCGGAATCTTCGCCGGGATCCTCGCTGCGATGGCAATTTCAATTCATTCCATGACGGGGGAAGAAGTCTTCCGCACAATCACGCCCGCGCAAACGCGACGCCGTCCAGCGTGGCGGCATGCGATGGGCTGGTTCGTCACCTGCACCCCAGTGGAGTTCTCGCTCGAAGGTGCCAAGAGCTTCACGGACGTACTGCGGGAGGCCCAACTGAGCACCCAGCGAGCACTTCGGCTGGCAAGCTTTCCCGCCCTGCGGATGGTCGAACTTCTTGGGGACGACTTCCATATCAGCCGCCGGGACTTCTTTTCGATGGTGTCATTCACCGACTACCGAACCATGCCGGGAGGCGACCGTCATTCCGAATGGAATGCGAGCACCATGGGTCGGGTAACCGAAGCTGACGACAGCCACGTGTGGATTTCGCGTCAGCATGACGGCGTGCACATCAGCATCCGACACCCCGTTACCCCCACGGCTGCTGGAGTTTTGGATGACTACGCGCAACGCATTCAGGACATTCTCCTTCACGTGTTGCGCGGCGGAAGTCAACCCATGAGTGGCGACGCAGTCGGCTGGACGCGGCTGGGCTCCGATCAACCAATCGCATTAGCGGCGCTCACCTAAGCTCTCGTCCAACGGGTAATCTCTGGGCACAAACGATTGCAAGCTGTGCCATCATGTGCCTTATGGTCGAAATTCAGCTGCGAGTCGGTGCATTCACCCCATCGGTAGTTGTGGACGTTGCGCGACATTCGGGCCGGCTCTGTCGGGCCGGGATTGACCTGCAAGAAACGTCTGTGGCATCGTCACCGGCGCAATTTCGATCTCTGGAACGCGGCGAGATTGATGTCGCCATCACTAGCCCCGATAATGTTCTTGCCTATCGTTTTCTCTCGAGTAATCCACTCGGGCGGAAGCTCTCGGTCGCGATCCTCGCCGCACTCGACCGTGGTTTGGGTTTGTCGATCTGTCTTTCGCCAGAGATCACATCCATCGATGATGTGCGCGGCAAATCGGTCGGTGTGGATGTGCCCGATTCCGGCTTCGCATTTGTTGCTTACGCGCTTCTCGAGCGGGCGGGTCTGCACCCGGGCGAATACAGCGTTGAAGCTCTCGGTTCGACGCCTCTCCGGGCCTCCGCGTTGAGCGAGTCGCGCTGTGCCGCCACCGTGCTCGGCGCCGGGAATGAGCTTCGCGCCCAGGCCAAGGGCTGCAGCATTGTTGCACCGGTTACCGACCTGGGCCCATACATCGGAAGCGTACTTGCAGCCAGCGAGAGCAGCGACCATACGATTCGTGATGGACGCCGACGGTTCGCGGGAGTCCTCCTCGAAACTGCGCAGGAGATTATGGAGGGTGGCAGGGAGGCCGAGGTAGTCGAATCTGCCATGGCGATCTTGAACCTAACCGAGTCTGAAGCGCAAGCTCACTATCGACGTGTTCTAGCGCCGTCGACCGGCCTGATCCCTGACGGAGTGGCGGATCGTGAGTCCATCGCTGTGTTGCTGGAACTGCGCCGCCGCTACCTGCCCACACCCCAACTTGACCGACTCGAGGACGAGTATTCATCAATATTCTCCTGGTAGGTGCTTTAGCAGACCAGGCTCTTTCCGCATCTAAGTTCGGGGGTCGGACTGCAACGACCGCAACCGAGAGTCTTGGGATATGCAAACGATTGCGTTAGCCTACAGATGGCGGCTACTCAATGACGAGTGCGCGTGGCACGCTCAAAATCGAGAGGGTTTACATGACAGCGAATCAGAAGACCGTGACGCCGATGGAGTCGGCCACGGATCTACTGCTGCGAAGGCGGACCGTGTGGGGGTCGTTCATCGGAGGTGAGTTCCTAGAGGTTGAGGGGGCCCCCAGCTTCGAAGTTCTTGAGGCCGCTACCGGGCGACCGATGGCTCGAGTAGCCGTTGCGACGGAGGAAATCGTCCATCGTGCGGTGTCTGATTCGAGGCGGGCTTACGAGGACGTCTGGCGGTATCTGTCGCCGAAGGAACGTGGTGTTCTGATGCGCGAAGTTGCGCAACGTATTCGTGACCACGCGGAAGAGCTGGCCGAGCTGGTCTCCCGGGAGGTCGGTAAGCCGAGGCGAGACGCCCTCAGAGTGGACGTCGTGTCCAGCCATTCGAGCTTTGACTACTATGCGGGCATTGCAGATACCGTGCACGGCGAAATCCTGGATCAGGGTCCGATTGAAGCCCGGATTGCCTACGAGCCCTACGGTGTGGTCGCCGCGATACTGCCATTCAACTGGCCGCCGATCCATTTTTCGAAGAAATGTGCGCCAGCGATCGCGGTTGGCAACACGGTCGTTATCAAGCCTGGTGAGCAGGCCCCACTCACCGTGCTGCGGCTGGTGGAAATCGCCAATGAGGTGCTGCCCCCGGGTGTGATCAACGCGGTATCCGGGATTTCGGCGGGGGCTGCATTGGCATCTCACCCCCGCGTCGAACGTATTTCGTTCACAGGTTCCACAGCGACCGGACGCAAGGTCATGGAGAGCGCAGCGAAGAACCTCACGTTTGCCACGCTCGAACTTGGGGGGAAGAACGCGCTTATCGTCCTTGATGACGCAAACCTGGACGACGCGGTCGCGATCGCGATCGAGGGCATGTTCTACAACCAGGGCGAGGCTTGTACATCGACATCGAGGATCTTGGTGCACTCTTCGATCTACGATGAGTTCGCGACACGGTTCGTCGAGCGAACGCGGGCACTGGTCGTTGGTGATCCGTTGGATCCAAAGACGGATATCGGGCCGATGGTGGATGCGCGACAACAGGAGCGCGTGCAGGGCTATGCGAAACTCGGGGTGGAGGAAGGCGCCAAACTCCTTTATCAAGGAACTATTTCTTTGGCGCCGGAGTTCTCCGAGGGATTCTATGTAGCACCGTGTGTTCTGGGTGACGTCACGGCGGAAATGTCGGTCGCGCGAGAAGAAATATTCGGACCTGTCGCGTGCCTCATGCGGTTTGAGACGGATGATGAAGCAGTTGTCGTGGCGAACAGCACCGAGTATGGGCTTACGGCAGCGATCTGCACCAGCGATGAGGTTCGAGCGAGCCGGCTGGCTCAGCGACTCGAGGTTGGCATGGTGTTTGTGAACAATTACACCCGGCGCACGTTCATAGGATCTCCGTTTGGAGGCGTGAAGGGAAGCGGCTATGGGCGCGAGTATGGGGCCGACACCCTCCATGAGTTCGTGCGGGCAAAGAACGTGCGATTTCCGTCGGGCCGCGGATCGATTCCCAGTTGGCCACCTGCCAGCTAGATCGGACCGGCGAGCATTGAGAGGCTGTGGTCTCCGCACGGTGCCGATCCTGGGCAATCGATTGCAAATTGAGGGCCCACTGCTATCGTTGTGCCATGTCGACGCGGGTCACTATTTCGGAGGTGGCGAAACTTGCGGGGGTTCACCCCGGAACGGTCTCGCGCGCACTTAACAAGAAGACCGAGAACCAGGTCAACGTCGACACGGTTCGGCGCGTTCGTGACGCCGCCAAGCGGCTTGGCTACTCGCCCAACTCGATCGCTCGCGGGCTGCGAACCAGCTCGTCGATGACCGTCGGGGTGATCATCCCTGACCTCACCAACCCGATTTTTCCGCCCATCGTGCGCGGCATCGACAACTATCTGCTACCACGCGGGTACTCCACGGTCGTCGTCAACACCGATGGAAGCGACGCAAACGAGCGCCAGTTGTTCGAGTCACTTGTGCAGCGCCAGGTCGACGGTTTCATCTTCGCGACGGGCCACACCGGACAATCCATCGTGCACGAAGCGTATGAGCGCGGAATTCGAGGGGTCATGGTCAACCGTGACTCAGGAGGCGTGCCATACCCCGCAGTCGTTGGGGACGACAGCCAGGGAATCCGTGCTTCCGTCGAGCACTTGGCCCAACTTGGGCACCGTCGCCTCGTACACCTCGAGGGGCCAGCGAGCTTCTCCACCAGCCGCGTTCGAGCCGCATCCTTCCTCTCGTCGTGCGCAGAATTCGGTCTCTCTGGCACGGTTGCGCTGTGTGGCTCGTATTCCGTCGACGAGGGGCAGCGCGTGATGGATGCGGTGCTGGCGGAGCGCTCTTCCCAGCCGACTGCGGTCGTCGCTGGGAACGACTTGCTCGCTCTGGGCGTCTACCATTCGCTGCGGACTCACGGACTTCGCTGCCCAGAGGACATGTCAGTCGTCGGCTTCAATGACATGCCATTTTCCGGAGATTTCCAGCCACCGATGACCACGGTCCGCGTGCCTCAGGCCGAGCTGGGCACGGAATCTGCGCGGCTTCTCCTGCGTCAGATCGAAGACGCCGACCGCAGCGCGGTGCGGGTCGTGCTCCCCGTCGAACTCATCGTTCGAGCCTCCACCGCTCGCGTTCACCAGGCGTGAGGACGTCCGCCGGTTTCGCTGGCATTGTCAACTCTTGACAGGGATCAAAAGAGGTGACAAAGTAGCGCAAACGATTGCGGTAATTCGATGATGAATCCCGGTGGGTTTGACGTCGAACGAATGCGCTAGACGTTCTTACCCCGTTAGGAGCAATGATGCATCTACACCAACGCCGCGGTTTATCGCGTGCCCGACTCTGGGGAGTGGGCGTTCTCGCCGCCTCCGCTCTCGCGCTGTCCGGATGTGCAGCCGCTAGCGGCACGCCGAGCGCATCCAACTCGGCGCCACTCAAGATCGGAATCTCACTGTCGCTGACCGGTGACTTTTCGTCGTCTGGGAAGGCAGCCCAGCGGGGCTATCAGCTTTGGGCAGACGTCGCCAATAAGTCAGGCGGTGTTCTGGGTCGCAAGGTCGAGCTCGATATCGTCGATGACGCGTCGAGCCCCGACCAGGTCGTGACCAACTACACCAACCTCATCACGCAGACCAAGGTCGACATCGTCTTCGGGCCGTTCTCGAGCCTGCTGACCGTGCCGGCATCCCGAGTCGCATCGCGCTACGGATACTCATTCATCGAGCCAGCCGGTGGCGGTCCCTCGGTCTTCGACCAGAAGTTGAACAATCTCTTCTTTGTACAGCCGGCCGAGTCAACGCGGGGCGGCGATGTCTTCGCCAACTACATCCTGTCCCTGCCCGCGGATCAGCGCCCGAAGACCGCGGCGTACGCGAAGCTCGACGACCCGTTCTCCGCACCCATCGCAGACAGCATCCAGAAGCGCTTCGAGGCAGCAGGAATCAAGACTGTCTACAACCAGACCTACCCGTCTGAGACCGCCGACATGACCCCAATCGTCGCGGGAATCGCCGCTGCGAAGCCGGATGTCGTCGTTGGCGGAACCCAGGAAGGCGACGCCTTCGCGCAGATCAAGGCGATGATCCAGCTCAAGTTCAACCCGAAGTGGCTCTATGAGGCCAACGGTTCAAACTCGCCGGGCGACTTCCCTGCCGCCGTCTCGTCTGCCAACACGGAGGGCGTCTTCGGAAGCATCGACTGGTATGCAGACTCGACCGTCTCCGGTAGCGCGAAGTTCATCTCCGACTACATTGCGAAGTTCGGCGGAGATGCCAACCAGATCGACCCCACCTCGGCCGAGGCGTACTCCGCGGGCATGCTTCTGCAGGAAGTCGCTACCAAGACCGGCAAGGTCGACAACGCCACCATCATCAAGACGCTGCACTCTGGTAGCTGGCCCACCCTCGTTGGCACCCTGAGCTGGGACGCGACAGGAAAGCCCAAGGGCGAGTACCTGCTCGTGCAGTGGGTCAACGGCAAGCTCCAGACGGTGTACCCCGCCAAGACGGCGCAAACCTCACCGGTCGCTCCCAAGCCCAACTGGGCTGGATAGCACCCGGCCCGACGGTCACTGAGAACAGCAGACGGAGAATCGCACACAATGCATGCACTAATCCAAGCAATCATCCTCGGCATCCTCACGGGGGGTGTATACGCGCTGATGGCCAGCGGTCAAACGCTGATCTTCGGAATCATGAAGGTCGTCAACCTCGCGCAAGGAGCGTTCGTCGTACTCGCCGCCTACCTGACCTACACCCTCTTCGTGCAGTTTGGTGTGGACCCGTTCGCCTCGGTGTTGATCACGACGCCACTGATGTTCCTGGTCGGGATGGGCCTCCAATGGGCTCTCCTCCGGCCGCTTCACAGTGACGATGTGGCCCAGCTGTCACTGTTGGTGACATTCGCGTTGGAGCTGGGGGTGGAGGGCATACTGTCCTTTACATACAGCACAACACTCACCAACATCCAGCCGTCGTACGCGAACTTCAGCTGGACGGTCTTTGGCTTCCAGGTCAGCCTCGTGCGGTTCTTCGCCTTCGTTCTTTCCCTTGTCGTGCTCGCAGTGCTGTACCTGGTGCTCAAGCGGACCAAGTTCGGTCGCGCGGTCCGTGCGACCGTACAGAACCCGATGTCTGCGCAGTTGTTGGGGGTGAACGCCCAGCGGGTATCCGCCCTCGGCTTCGGCCTCGGGGCCGCGACCGCGGCATCCGCCGGCTCCGTCTTCGGCATGCTCAACGCCTTCAACCCCGGAAGCCACTACGACCTGATCAGTCGACTGCTCACAGTCGTCGTCCTGGGAGGACTCGGGAGCATCGGGGGATCCGTCGTCGCCGCGCTCGTGATGGGAGTCGCCTCCTCCGTCGTCTCGGCCGAGGCGTCCCCCATCTGGTCGGACTTCACGTTCTTCATCGTTCTGCTACTGGTGCTGCTGCTGAGGCCTCGCGGTCTCTTCGGAGCACGGACTCGAGGTGCCCTGTGAAAGCCCTGCTCGCTCGCATCGGCGTAGTTCGCGCCGTTGTCTTCTTCGGTGTGCTGATTGTCATTCCGCTCGTTACCGGACAGATCGGCTGGGTCACCAACACCCTGATCTTCACGATCATGTACGCGGCACTTGCCAGTTCGTGGAACCTCGTCGGCGGGTATGCGGGCTACCCGTCGCTGGGCCACGCGGCGTTCTTCGGCCTGGGTGCGTACTCGATAGCGATCATCTTCAACGGAAGCGTTTACGGTGGGTACCTTCCCTTCGTGGTGCTTCCTCTCGTCGCAATCGGTGCGGCCCTCATCAGCCTCCCGATCGGATGGGTTGCGATGCGGACGAGGGCGGATGTCTTCGCCATCGTCACGATCACCGTGCTGTTCATCGCTCAGACCCTTGCATTCAACTTCAACACCGTGACCGGGGGAGCCCAGGGCAAGAGTGTCGCGCCCGCGCCTTTCGACGTCTCGACGTACAACTGGCCGTTCTACTACGTAATGCTCGCGCTGCTCGCCGTCGCGATGGGCATCTCGCTCTATTTCAGGAAGACGAAGATCGGGCTGTCGCTCGCGACGGTCCGCGCCGATGAGGAGAAGGCGCACGGTGTCGGCGTACGCGTCACTGCCGTCAAGCTCATCGCCTTCGCCGTCAGCTGTGGCCTCGTCGCCATGGTCGGCGGAGTCTGGGCCTACTACGTCGGATTCGTGTACCCGCAGTTCGCAGTCGACCCACTGATCACGATCGGGATGGTGCTCATGACGTTCCTGGGCGGTCGCGGAACGCTGTGGGGTCCGGTGCTCGGGGCGTTCATCCTCGTGCCGGCGCAGGAATTCTTTGCCTTCACCTTCGGGGCGAGCGAGCTGTACCTGTTTGCATACGCCGCCGTGTTCCTGGTCATCATGCTCTTCCTCCCGCGCGGCATCCTTCCGTCCATCTCGGATCGGCTGAGAAAAAAGCGAGCCGCGGCGAATGGGATTCTCCGTGACGCCAGCGACGCGGCATCCGCAGTTTCCGCCCAACCAGCAGCACACCAGACGGGAGTCACCCGATGAGCGACATGCTGCTCAGCGTCGACCACTTCACCAAGCGATTCGGCGGGGTGACCGCCGTCAACGATTGTTCCTTCTCCGTCGAGAAGGGGTCGATAACAGCCCTCATTGGCCCGAACGGGTCAGGCAAGACGACGCTGTTCAACATGATCACGGGTTACCTGGCGGCAGACTCAGGGTCGATCACCTTCAACGGTGAAACCATCACCCGACCGCGCCCGGCTGACCTGTACCGCAAGGGGCTGTCCCGTACATTCCAACAGGCGCGCATTTTCCCGGAACTCACTGTCATCGAGAACCTCGTCGTCGCCGCGGGGTACACGTGGAAGGGCCTGTTTGGACGGCGAGTGTCACTCGACGACGAGATCCGTGCACAGAAGATGCTGCATGAATTCAGGCTCGAGTCCCTCGCGCACCTGCCGTCCGGCGAGCTCTCCTACGGCCAGCGCAAGCTGCTCGAGTTCGCGGCGGTGCTCATGAGCGAGCCGTCCCTCGTTCTTCTCGACGAACCGACGGCCGGTGTCAACCCGGTCATGATCGACACGATGGAGCGGCACATTCGCGAGCGCAATGCCGCGGGAGTGACATTCCTGATCGTCGAGCACGACATGCAGCTCGTCATGAGACTCTGCAACCCGGTCGTCGTGCTTGATCAAGGAGCGCCCATTGCATTCGGCGCCCCCGCAACCATCCAAACCGATCCCCTCGTCCTGGAGGCATACCTTGGCAGCTAGCGCCGACGCAGAGATCCTGCTCACACTCACGGATGTCACAGCCGGCTACGGCGCGGGGCTCATCCTCAAGGGGGTCAACCTCTCCGTCAACCGTGGCGAGATCGTGTGCCTCATCGGTCCGAACGGTGCGGGAAAGTCGACTGTGCTCAAGTCGATCAGCGGCTTGCTTCGCCCCAAGTCGGGCACCGTCATGTTTGCAGGCACCGACATTAGCGCGATGGCGTCGCGCCAGCGCCTCGGGCGCGGCATCGTCCATGTGCCGCAGGAGCGCAGCCTCTTCCCCGGGATGACCGTGTGGGAGAACGTCATGATGGGTGGGTTCATCCTCACGGACCAGAACGTGGTCAAAAGCCGGATGGAGGAAGTGGCTGAGGCGTTCCCGATTGTTGCAAAGCGCCGGTCCTCCGCCGCGGGATCCTTGTCGGGCGGCGAGCAGAAGCAGGTCGAACTTGCCCGCTCGCTCATGCTCGACCCCGCGCTCATCCTCCTCGACGAGCCATCGATCGGTCTCGACCCGAAATCGCGCACCTCGGTGTTTGCGAGCATCTCTGGTCTGGCCAAGACCGGTCGGTCGGTGCTTCTTGTCGAGCAGAACGCTCGGTCTGGGCTCGCGGTCGCGCATCGCGCTGCCGTGCTTGAAGCCGGTGTCGTCGCCCTCACCGGTTCGGGCGAATCGTTGTTGAACGATCCTGAGGTTGCACGGCTGTACCTCGGTGCGGGCGCCTCGGCGCACGAGGAAAGCGAGAACCATGTCCGATAATGATGGCGCGGAAAGCGACATTGTCGTTATCGGCGGGGGGCACAACGCCCTGGTATGTGCCGCATATCTGGCGGAAGCCGGCCTCAGCGTCACTGTGCTTGAGGGGCGCGAAATCCTCGGCGGGAATACGGTAACTGAAGAACTCACGCTTCCAGGCTGGCTGCATGATTCGTGCTCCAGCGCCCACGTGGTCATTCAATCGAACCCGCTGATCCGCAATGACGAGCTCGGATTGATTTCGCGCTATGGGCTCACGTACATCGTGACGGACCCGGCAACGGTAATTCCGCTCGATGGAGGAGAGGCCATCGTCATCCACTCCGACCTTGAAGCCACTGTTCGCGAGTTCGCCCGCTGGTCGGTGCACGATGCCGATGCTTTGCGTTCCATGTTGCAGGATTGGGACTCCGGGCTGCGGGGCGCGCATGCATACTTCTCCGCGGGCCTCGACCTTCCAGACGATCCGGTGTCTCTTCGGTACGAGCGCATGAGACGGGGGACGGCGTGGGACTTCATTATGGAGACCTTCGAACACCCCGTCGTGCGCCAGGCGATGATATGGATGGCCTTCGCGACTTTGCAATCGCCATTGCAAGCTGGCACGGGTGCATTGCCCGCAGCGATGATGGCTGGGCGAATTGCGTTCGGGTGGACGACTCCGGTCGGCGGTTCGGGTGCTCTCCCCGCGGCATTAGCGGCTCATATCGAGGACCACGGCGGACGGATCTTCACCAACGCGTGGGTCGATTCTCTGATCGTTGAAGACGGAAGGTGTGTGGGCGCACGAACGAAAGACGGCCGTACCTTTCGAGCGCGGCGTGCAATTGCCGCAGCGAGCCACTTGACCGAATTACCCAAATTACTGGGATTCTCGTCTCCCATGGTCGATGACGCAGCCTCTCGCTGGCGCCCGGGCTTGTCGGCGTTTGCGGTCCACTTCGCGCTCCGCGCCGACGTCCGATACCGGACACCGTCTGGTCCCTTACGCGCTGTTGCTGGAGGGCTAGGAACTCCAGATGGGCTTCATCGGCAGGTGGTGGCGGCGCAATCAGGCGACCTTGAAACGGCCTCGCCGTGGCTTCTGATGGTTTCGTCAACAGTGGTCGATCCCGATAGGGCTCCCGGTGGCGTCTTCAAGTTTCTCACCGTCGTGCCCGAATTCCTGGACGGTGCCCAGTGGAGCCAAATCGACGGTGAGAACTATGCGAACCGGTTGCTTGAAATCGCACGTGAGCACGTGGATGGTTTGGATCCCGAAGACATTCTCGCAATGAGAGTGGAGTCGCCGACATCGCTTGCAGCGCACAATCTGTCCAATGTTGGAGGATCGTGCCATGGCGGGGAGTTTGAGCTCGACGACGGCACCGTGGTCCGTGGGTGGCGTGAATACCGCACCGATGTACCGGGCTTATACCTGACCGGCTCTACCTCCCACCCAGGAGGGTCGGTTACCGGTCGGCCCGGGCGTAATTCCGCGCGAACAATTCTTGACGATCTCGGCATCGGCTCGGCGACTGTCATGTCGATGCCCTGAATCACACGATGCTCTCGCTCTTGTTTCTGTGCGGCTACGACTATGGATTAGCTGCATAATCGCGAGGGCCACTTGACGGCACGGGGCCCATTGCTTCATAGTCAGTGCAATCGATTGTGTAACAACGTTCCGTTCTTGGGCTCAATGAGGAGTAGAAGACATGTCTCAAAAGACGCTGATCAAAGGCGGAATCATTTTCAGCGCCGACCCGGCGATAGGCGATCTACCCACGGGTGACGTCCTGATCGAGGGCTCGCGCATCGTCGCTGTGGCGGCCGACATCCATGCTCCAGACGCGCAACTGATCGACGCCACCAATCGGATCGTGATGCCGGGCCTGATCGATACTCACCGGCACATGTGGCAGTCATCGATCCGCCAGATCGCCGCCGACTGGACGCTCGGACAGTACGTGGAGAACATGCTCGGCAAGTACGGGCCCGCATTCAGGCCTGAGGATGTCTACATCGCCGACCTGCTCGGTTCGCTCGAGGCGCTCAACGGCGGCATTACGACGATCATGGACTGGTCGCACATCATGAACTCACCGGATCACGCCGATTCAGCGATCGCAGGATTGCGAGCGTCCGGCATCCGTGCCGTGTTCGGGTATGGAGTGCCGGCCTCTCCATCCGCAGAGTGGTACGTCGAGGACGTCCGACGCGTTGCATCGCAATATTTCTCGAGCGGTGACCGGTTGCTGACGCTCGCGATGGCGAGCCTGGGCCCGGAGTTCTCGAGCTTTGAGGAGACCATCACAGACGTGCAGCTGGCGCGCGAGCTCGACATCCGCACCTCGATCCACCTGGGGGTCGGCCTGCTCGGCCAGAAGCGATCGATCACCGAGATGAACAGGCTCGGCCTGCTCGGACCCGACCTCATCTTCGTGCATTGCAACACCTGCACTGACGAGGAGCTGCAACTCATTCGTGAATCCGGCGGCCACGTTTCCATCTCACCGCGCGTCGAGATGCAGATGGGTCACGGCTATCCGGCCACCGGCCGCCTCATCGCGGCGGGCATTCAGCCGAGCCTGAGCGTCGATGTGGTCAGTGGGGTCGGCGGCAGCATCTTCGCCGAGATGCGCGGCACCCTCGAGGCGGAGCGCGGCTGGCAGAATCACGAGGCCCTGAGCCGCGGGGAGTGGACGAGCGAACTCCAGCTGACCACACGTGATGTCGTTGAGATGGCAACCATCGGGGGAGCGCGGGCGCTTGGCCTGGAGAAGGAGATCGGATCGCTCACGCCGGGCAAGCAGGCCGACATCATCATGCTGAGAATCGACACACCCAACCTGTCGCTCGTGAACAACCTCCCCGCTGCGATCACGCTCAGCGACAGTGAGAACGTGGAGAACGTATTCGTGGCTGGAACCCTGGTGAAATCGGCAGGCGAGCTGGTCGGACATGACGCCCGCGCGGTGCAGGACGAAGCGCGAATCTCCCGCGATTACCTGTTACCCGATCTCATCCGCATCGGGCCGGGGGCAGCGTAATGACGGCGGCGATGACGGATTTTCGCGCGGCGACCGTCGCACCTGTGACCCTGCACCTCGTGGATCTCGTGCTCGTCGGCGGAAAGATCTGGACCGGCACCGAGGACGACGCATCGACGCCGAACCAGGTTTCCGCGATCGCCATTCGTGACGGGAGAGTGGTCGCGGCCGGTACAGACGATGAGCTCGCACCGCTCGCAGCACAGGCGAGACGGGTAATTGACCTTGCTGGCCGGCGGGTGCTGCCCGGTCTCATCGACTCGCACATTCACGCGGTACGGGCGGGCGCGAGCTGGGACCTGTCGCTGCACTGGGAGGACGTGCGGTCGCTGGCAGAGGGCCTGCGGCAGATCGGAGCACGCGCCTCGGCCCTCGAACCTGGGCAGTGGATCTCCGTTGTCGGTGGCTGGCACTCCCGCCAGCTCGAGGAGCGCCGGTTGCCGACGCGCGCGGAACTGGACGCGGTCGCGCCGGATAACCCCGTCTTCATCCAGGAGTTATACGACCACGGTGTGGTCAACTCGGCAGGGCTTGCGGCGTGTGGATGGGATGACTCGTCGGCAGATCCGGCCGGTGGAAAGCTGCTGCGGGATGCTGTCGGCCAGGTCACCGGCCAGATCATCGGCATGGGAGCGTTTGCGGTGCCGCTCGCCCTTGCGCTCGCTGCGACTCCGGAGCAGTCGTACTCGGGCACCCGCGCGATGTTCCGCGAGTTCGCCGCTCACGGGCTCACTGGCGTTGCCGACGGGGGTGGTCTCAAGATGACGCCGCACGACTACCACCAGCTCTTCAAGCTCTGGAGCGATGATGCACTCGCCGTGAGGGTGCGGTTGTTCATCTCGGCCTGGACGAGGGGCGGCGAGGTCGGCGACGTCGCGGCCCTGACGGAATTCCTGCATCCTGGGTTCGGCGACCGCCGGCTGCGCGTCGTGGGCCTCGGCGAGATTCCGCATCTGTCGTGTCACGACATGGAGGGGCTGGATCCGTTCGTCCTTGAGCAGATTGCCTATGACGAACTGGTCGAGATCGTCAGAATGTGCGCGCAGGCGAGCTGGCCGATGTCCGTGCACGCCGTCCTCGAGGATTCACTTAGTCGCGTCCTGGATGCGTGGGAACAGGTGGAGAGTGAGACCGGCGGTGTCGCCGGCAGGCGCTTCTCCATCGTGCACGCCGACCAGGCGAGCGAGGAGAGCATCAATCGGATCGCGGCGTTGGGTGCTGGAGTGCTCGTGCAGAACCGCCTCATGCTCAAATCGACCGACTATCGCGAGGGCTGGGGTGCAGACGCGGTTCGCACCGCGCCGCCGATCGGGCTCATGCGGGCGCACGGGGTCACGATCGGCGGAGGAACGGATGCAACCCGCGCCAACTGGTTCTCGCCGTGGGCGTCGATCTGGTGGCTCGTTACCGGGAAATCCATCGACGGTGCACCACCGCGCGATGCGGAACATCTATTGAGCGTGGAACAAGCGCTTGCGTCGTACACCAGGGACGCGGCGTGGTTCACGGGTGAAGAGCACGAGCGCGGCAGGCTCGTGCCGGGTTACGAAGCTGACCTCTGCGTACCGACGTTCGATCCTTTCGAGTGTGACACCGACGCGCTTCGGGAGATTAGGAGCGATCTCACGATCGTGGGCGGCGCGGTGACTCACGCATCCGCTGAGTTTTCCGCTCTTCGGCCCGCTGTCGACTAGGCCACATTCGGGGCCGTTCCCGCAACCCCAGCGGAGTGCGGTGGGTTGACATGACGAACGGTTTCGACCACAATTGCAATCGATTGCAGTACACAACTATGTGAGAGGAAGGTGTCCATGTCGACATCCAAACCCACCATTGGCTGGATCGGTACTGGGCGTATGGGATTCGCGCTCGCGACCCGTCTTCTGGATGCCGGCTACGACCTATCCGCGTTCAACCGCACGCGTTCAAAGGCAGAGCCGCTCGCTGAGAAGGGCGCGAAGATCGTGGATCGCCCCGTCGACCTGGCCGACCGCGACGTCGTGTTCATCATGGTGTCGGCCCCGAAGGACCTCGAAGAAGTGACCGTCGGTGTCGATGGACTTCTCACCGCTGACGGAGTCGCTCCCCGGATTGTGCTTGACTCGTCGACCGTCTCTTCCGAGGCATCCGAAAGGATTCGCGCGCTCGCCAATGAGCGCGGAACCGAGTTTCTTGCCACCCCGGTGAGCGGCAATCCGAAGGTGATCGCGGCGGGCAAGCTCACCCTCGCAGCATCCGGCCCCAGAGCCGTCTTCGACGAGGTCGAGCCGATCCTCAACGAACTGGGCAGGGGGGTGACGTATGTCGGCGATGGCGAGGTTGCGCGCCTGGTCAAGATCGCCCATAACGTATTCTTGGGCGTCGTCACCCAGTCGCTCGCCGAAATTACTGTGCTCGCTGAGAAGGGCGGAGTGAGCCGTGAAGCGTTCCTCGGCTTCCTGAACGATTCCGTCATGGGTTCGGTGTTCACTCGTTACAAGACGCCTGCGTTTGTGAACCTCGACTTCACGCCCACCTTCACCATGCCGCTGCTGCAGAAAGACTTCGATCTCGGGCTGGATGCGGCCACCAGGCTCGGTGCGCCGATGCCCCTTGCGTCGGCGGCCAGGCAGATTGTGGCCCGGGAAGTGAGCGCAGGGAACACGAGTGACGACTTCGCGACCTTGCTTCTCGAGGTTGCCCGCGGCGCTGGGCTCACCCTGGAACCCGAAAATGTGAAGGTCAGCGACGGGCTGGAGACCCGCTGATGTTCGGTGGTCGCCCGATTCCCTCTCCGGGTCACATGGGCGTGGATTACGAGGGGCGTGTCGATTTTGACCGCCTGCGGAACTACCGCATCGCGCGGGCGCAGGCGGCTTTGGAGTCCAGTGAGTGTGGCGCGTTCCTGCTCTTCGACTTCTATAACATTCGGTACACCACCTCCACGTGGATCGGCGGTGCCCTTGGCGACAAGATGATCCGCTACGCGCTGATCACGCGGGACAAGGATCCGATCCTGTGGGACTTCGGTTCTGCCGTGAAACACCACAGGCTGAACTCGAAGTGGTTTCCCGAAGAGAACTGGCGAGCTGGCTTCCTCGGGTTCCGCGGGGCTGTCTCTCCTGAGGCCGGCCTGATGCGGGATGCCGTGGCCGAGATCAAGGGGTTGCTGGTGGAGGCGGGCGTCGCGGATGCGCCGGTGGGAGTCGATATTGTCGAGCCGCCGTTCCTGTTCGAGATGCAGCGGCAAGGATTGTCGGTCGTGGACGCCCAGCAGCTGATGCTCGACGCTCGGGTGATCAAGTCGCAGGACGAGATCATCCTGCTCAACCAGGCGGCTGCGATGGTGGATGGCGTGTATCAGGACATCGTGGATGTCCTGAAGCCGGGCATCCGTGAGAACGAGATCGTCGCCCTGGCCAACAAGCGACTCTACGAGCTGGGCTCCGACCAGGTCGAAGCCGTCAACGCGATCTCCGGAGAGAGGTGTAACCCGCATCCGCACAACTTCACGGACCGCATCATCCGACCGGGCGACCAGGCGTTCTTCGACATCATCCACTCGTTCAACGGGTACCGCACCTGCTACTACCGCACTTTCGCCGTGGGCTCGGCAACCGCGCCGCAGCGTGATGCCTACAAGCAGGCGCGCGAATGGATGGACCGGGGGATCGACGCGATCAAGGCCGGTGTGGGAACCGACCAGGTCGCGGCGGTGCTTCCGAAGGCAACCGAGTTTGGTTTCGAGAACGAGATGTCGGCGTTCGGCCTCCAGTTCGCCCACGGGCTTGGCCTCGGCCTGCACGAGCGGCCGATCATCTCCCGGCTCAACAGTATGGAGAGCCCGATCGAACTTGAGGTCGGCATGGTGTTCGCGCTCGAGACGTATTGCCCGGCCTCCGACGGCGTCTCGGCTGCCCGCATTGAAGAGGAGATCGTCGTGACAGAAGACGGTCCCGTCGTGCTCACCAAATTCCCGGCGCAGGAGCTCTTCATCGCCAATGAGTACTAGAAGCGAAGGAACACGCATGCTGATCAGGCACGACCACACCTCAGCGGGAACCGACGAACTCACGGGATGGTTTCCCCATGACCTGATGATCGACGGGCGCACGCAGGAATCGTCGACGCGGGAGCGCTTCGAGGTGCTCAACCCCGCAACCGGAGAGGTGATCGCGAGTGTCGCGAGTGCGAGCGTCGCCGATGGCCTGGCCGCCGTCAGGGCGGCCGAGCGCGCCTTGCCGATCTGGAGTGCGAAATCGCCGCGCGAGCGTGCCGAGGTGCTTCGTCGCACGTTCGAGCTGATGCGCGAGCGTTCGGAAGATCTCGCGCGCCTCATCGTGCTCGAGAACGGAAAGTCTTTGGCGGATGCCCGCGGCGAGATCGCGTACGCGACCGAATTCTTCCGCTGGTATTCGGAGGAGGCCGTGCGTCTGATCGGCAGCGTGCAGCACGCGCCGAGCGGGCAGAACCGCATCCTGGTCACCCACCAGCCGATCGGAGTCAGCGTCCTCGTCACACCGTGGAATTTCCCCGCGGCGATGGCGACGCGCAAGATCGGTCCGGCACTCGCGGCCGGATGCGCCGTCATCCTGAAGCCCGCGAGTGACACCCCACTGACCGCGCTCGCGATCGGTCAACTGCTCCGCGATGCTGGGGTTCCCGACGGAGTCGTCAACGTGATTCCGTCGCGCAAATCGGGGGCGGTCGTCTCCGCGATGCTCGACGATCCCGCGGTCAGGAAGCTGTCGTTCACCGGCTCGACCGAGGTGGGAAGGGTCCTGCTGGCCAACGCGTCGAAAACCGTGGTCAACTGCAGCATGGAGTTGGGCGGCAACGCTCCCTTCCTCGTGTTCGGTGACGCAGACATCGACAAAGCGATCGACGGCGCCATGCTCGCCAAGATGCGCAACGGCGGGGAGGCGTGTACTGCGGCGAATCGCTTCTACGTTCATTCGTCGATCGCTGCCGAGTTCTCGGCGCGGCTTTCCGCTCGTATGGGCGAACTGCGCGTGGGCGACGGGCTCGAGGCAGAGGTCGAACTGGGTCCGCTGATCAATGACGAAGCCCGCGCCAAGGTGGATGCACTGGTGTCCGCCGCGCGTGACGCCGGCGCGACAGCCATGACCGGCGGGGCTCCGGACGACGGAATCGGCTACTACTACCCGCCGACCGTGCTGGTGGATGTCGCGCCGGATTCGCCGATCCTGCGAGAGGAGATCTTCGGCCCGGTTGCGCCCATCGTCACCTTCGAGACCGACGATGAGGCGATCGCGATGGCGAACAACACCGAGTACGGCCTGGTCGCCTATGTCTACACGTCTGACCTCGCCCGTGGCCTCGCCGTGAGCGAGCGGATCGAGACGGGAATGGTGGGGCTCAACCGCGGCATCGTCTCCGACCCGGCTGCGCCGTTCGGCGGTTTCAAGCAGAGCGGTCTGGGGCGGGAAGGCGGACACGAGGGGATGCTCGAATTCACCGAGTCGCAGTACATCGCCGTGGCGTGGTAACGGAGTCCATTCTGACGGGCCGGCGTGTCCACCACGTCGGCCCGTCAGAATAGAGCGGGTTACCCGAAGACCTCGGGGTGTCGGGCGAGTTCGCTGCGCGTGCGCCGGATGTGGCTGGCGAGGGCACTCTCCGCGTCATCCGGGTCACGTCGCCGCAGCGCGTCGACGATGAGATGGTGGTGACTGTGGGTGATCTGGTTGTGCTCGATGCCCATGAGCAGCGTGAAGGCTCGACGATAGTGCTGGGTGGTGTTCCAGAGTCGTTGGATGATCTCGGTGAGGGTCGCGGTGCGCGCCGCGCTGTAGGACAGCAGGTGGAACTGCCGGTCGAGACGCAGGAACATCTCGACGTCTGCGCATGACTCCATCTCGTACGCCAACGCGTCGAGGGCGTCGATGGTCGCGTCGTCGAGGTTCTTCATGCTCTCGTGCAGCAGCAGAGGTTCGAGCCGCTCGCGGATCTGGTAGGCCTCGGCGCATTCGTCTTCGCTCATGCGTGAAACCCAGGCTCCGGTGTTCGCGACAAGAGTGACGAGGCCGTCCGATTCGAGCAGACGCAGCGCCTCTTTCACGGGAATCCGGCTCGCACCGAACCTCTCCGCGAATTCCTCTTGTCGGATCCGCTCGCCGGGAGCAAGAGAACCGTCGAGGATCTGGTCGCGGATGAGCGACGCTATCCGCTGGCTCGCCACGGCGGACGGGGTCTCCTTATCGGTCACTGGCTTGCCCCATTTGTTCACTCGGCCGGTCGTGCGGGATGCCACAGTTTAACCGGTGCGTCCTTCTCGTAGGCCTTACCGTCGGGAAAGCTGACGAGTTCGAACTGCATGCCCCATGGGCTCAGGAAATAGACCCAGCGCTGGCCCTCGCTTGCCCGTTTGCTGGCCGTCGGCTCGCCGAGGATACGCACACCCGCCGCTCGCAGGTACTCGAGAGCCGAATCGAAATCGTCGACATAGAACGCGAGGTGGTGGCCACCGATGTCGCTGTTCCGAGGCTGCTCGCGCTGACCGTCGGCGGCTTCGTATTCGAAGATCTCGAAATTGGGGCCGGTGCCACAGCGGTAGAAACGCAAGCGACGCATCACGGTTCGGGGATCAACGTTGAGATGCTCGAGCATCCAGTCGTCATCGTGGATCATCGGGCCGAGGTCGTAGATGCGATCGCATCCGATGACGTTGACGAAGAAGTCGTCAGCCTCATCGAGGTTCGGCACAGTGAAGCCGATGTGTTCGGTTCCACGCAGACCGGGAAGTGACATGAATCCTCCTTGATTGCATCCATTATGACCACGATTGGCCGAGTATTGGCAATATATCCGTGTGATGTGTTGATATTGGATGCAATTACCGGTTATCGTGAAGGATCGGTCGCCGCCTGCGGCAACGGATGCCGCCGTCAAAGAAGATGAGGAAGCCATGCCAAAACGACGCCAACTGGACCCAATGGCGCCGTGGGTCAACCTGAGCACAACGCCGGCCGACTGGAAGGCGGCGAGCCCGGCGCTGCTGGCGACGATGCTCGGCCAGCTGCACCTGATCCGCGCTTTCGAAGAGACCGTTCTCGAACTCGCCGGCGAAGGCCTTGTGCACGGCCCGGCTCATTCGAGCATCGGCCAGGAGGGCGGCGCGGTCGGGTCGATCGTCGGGCTGACGACGCAGGATGCCGTGACAGGCTCTCATCGCGGGCACCACCAGTTTCTCGCCAAGGCACTCAGCCATGTTTCGAACGGCGAGCTCGACCCTGCAGCCCTCGTGACCGATGACGTGCAGGTCGTCTTGCAGCGGACTCTCGCCGAGATCCTCGGGCTGGCGCAGGGCTACTGCCGAGGTAGGGGAGGTTCCATGCACCTCCAGTGGTTCGAGGCCGGTGCCCTTGGCACCAACGCCATCGTCGGCGGAGGCGTTCCGCTCGCGGCCGGCAATGCGTGGGCCCAGAAGCACGGCGGTACGAAGGATGTCACGATCTCGTACTTCGGCGACGGCGCGATGAACATCGGCTCGGTCCTCGAGACGATGAATCTCGCCTCCGCGTGGAAGCTGCCGATCACCTTCTTCGTCGAGAACAACCTCTATGCGGTGTCCACCACGGTCGCGGAGGCGACCGGCGAGCCCAGGCTCTCCGCCCGAGCGCTGGGGTTCGGCATCCCGTCCTGGCAGGTGGACGGCATGGACCCTCTCGCTGTACACCTGGCGATGAAGGAGGCTGAGGCCGTCATGCGCGAGGGTGGCGGACCTACTTTCATCGAGGTGGAAACGTATCGCTTCTTCCACCAGAACGGCCCGTACCCCGGCAGCGCCTTCGGGTATCGCACCAAAGAAGAGGAAGCGTCGTGGCGCGCGCGCGACCCGCTCGACCGGGTCGCGAAAGAAATGATCGCGCTGGGTCAGATCGACGAGAGTGGCGTCGCCAGAGTGCGCGACCAGGCCCAGAGGGCCATGCTCGCCGCTGTCGCGGAGTTGCTGGAGGTCAACCCCGACCAACCGGGCAAGCGCAGGATCATCCCCGCGCTCTGGCCAGATACCGGATTCGTGAACGTCGGGGTCCGCGGCGATGGCAGCGAGCTGGCCGACGTGCGCACCCTCGAGCCGACCACCTACGACGGCGAGGTCGAGACGAAGAAGTTCGTCGAGGCTGTCGCCGCCGTGATGGACCGGCGGATGGACCAGGACGAGCGCATCGTCGTGCTCGGCGAAGACGTGCATCGTCTCAACGGCGGCACCAATGGGGCAACCAAGGGCCTGGCCAAAAAGTTCGAGGGACGGATTCTCGGCACCCCGATCAGCGAGAACGCATTCGTCGGTCTGGGTGGCGGCATGGCGCTCGACGGTCGGTTCCGCCCGGTCGTCGAGTTCATGTATCCGGACTTCATGTGGGTGGCTGCTGACCAGGTCTTCAACCAGATCGGCAAGGCGCGTCACATGTTCGGCGGTGAGAATCCCGTTCCTCTGGTGCTCCGCACCAAGGTGGCGATGGGATCGGGCTACGGCTCCCAGCACCTCATGGATCCCGCCGGTATCTTTGCCACGAGCCCGGGATGGCGGGTTGTCGCACCGTCGTCGGCTGCGGACTACATCGGCCTCATGAATACGGCGCTCACGCTGCAGGACCCTGTTCTCGTGATCGAGCACGTCGATCTCTATGGCGAAGTGGGCGACGTGCCCGCGGGCGACCTCGACTACTTCATCCCGGTCGGCAAGGCTGCTGTGCGACGCATCGGCAGCGATGTCACGGTGATCAGCTATCTGTCGATGGTGAAGCCAACGCTCCAGGCCGTCGAGCAGACCGGAATTGACGCGGAGGTCATCGACCTGCGGTGGCTTGACCGCGCATCCATCGACTGGCACACCATCGGTGAAAGCATCCGTAAGACCAACGCCGTGCTGATCGTGGAGCAGGGGGCCAGGGGAACGTCGTATGGCGGCTGGCTGTCCGACGAGATCCAGCGCAGGTTCTTCGACTACCTCGACCAGCCGATCGAGCGGGTCACGGGAGGCGAGGCGAGTCCGAGCATCTCGAGGGTGCTCGAACGTGCCGCGATCGCGGGTACAGACGAAATCGTTGCGGGCCTCGAGCTTGTTCGGCGGGGAATGGGCGGTCGCTGATGGCAATCATCGTGCGGATGCCGGAGGTGCTGGCAAACGCGAGCGAGGCCGCCATGCAGACCTGGCTGGTGAAGGTGGGCGACACGGTCGCTGTCGGCCAGCCGCTCGCAGAGATCGAGACCGAAAAGGCGAACGTCGAATACCAGTCTGAGGTCGAGGGAACTGTCCTGCGGCTTCTCGTCAGCGAAGGCGATTCAGCTGCTGTGGGCGAACCGATCATCGTGATCGCGGTGCCGGGGGAGCCCGACGTCGACGTCGAGCGGCTGCTGGCGGGGGCCGTCGGCGACCCGCCCTCGCAGACGGAGGCCTCCGAGGACGCGGCTCCAGCGTCGGTTGCTCCGACTTCGGCTGCGGCCGTCCCGGGCTCGGCTGCTCCGAGCCCGGCTGCCCCGACCGGGGGCGCCTTCGGCCTGCCACAGGCAGCGATCGTTGCCGCGCCGACCGAGCCCGGTGAGCGGATGTTCGCGAGCCCGCTCGTGCGCAGGCTCGCCCGAGAGCGAAACCTTGATCTCGCTACGATCGTCGGTAGTGGCCCGGGTGGACGTATCGTGCGCCGGGACCTTGAGGGAGTCCAGAAGGCGGTCGCAATATCGGCACCGCCGACGGCAGCCGCAGCCCCGGCTCCGGCGCCGGCAGCGCCGACGCTCGGTTACACCGACGTGTCGCACACCGGCATGCGTCGCGCGATCGCTCGACGGCTGACCGAGAGCAAGTCATCCGTTCCTCATTTCTATGTGGTCGCGGATTGCCGCGTGGATGACTTGTTGGAGTTGAGGAAAAAGGTCAACGAGACCGCGGTCAGGAAGATTTCGGTCAACGACTTTGTGATCAAGGCCGTCGCCAAAGCCCTCGTCGAGGTGCCAGAGGCGAATGTGATCTGGACCGACGATGCGTCGCGCCGATTCGACACGGTGGACCTCGCAGTGGCCGTGTCGACCGAAGGTGGGCTCCTGACGCCGGTGCTCCGGGGTGTGGAGCGCCTCGGATTGGCTGCGATCAGCGAACAGGTCTCCGAACTTGCCGATCGCGCGCGGTCCGGCCGGCTCAAGCAGCACGAACTCGAGGGCGGCAGCTTCGCCATCTCCAACCTCGGCATGTTCGGGGTTGACGAATTCTCGGCGATTCTCAATCCTCCCCAGTCGGGGATCCTCGCAGTTGCCGCTGCCAAGCAGAGGCCGGTCGTCGAGAACGACGGTGTCATCGTCGGCACTGTGATGACGGTGACGCTCTCCGCCGACCACCGGGTGGTCGATGGAGCCTTGGCAGCCACCTGGCTCGCTGCCTTTGTCAGGTTGATTGAGAACCCGCTGGCGATGCTGCTTTAGCTTGCCAGCGGTTCTCGATCAGCATCTAATGGACCGGGCTGGCGACGGCGGACGTCGGATGCGCATAATGAGCGACGGTGTAGTGCGCTCCCTTTTCGAAAAGCATGGTCAGTGCTTCGACGTATGCCGAGACGAATCGCTCGTTCTGAGCCAGATCTCCGAAGAGTTTGGTGTTTTCGATGAAGGCGGTCGGATGCTGCCTCTGGCTCTTGGCGAGAGGCACGAGCTCATCCTTCAACCTGTCGACGATTGTGATCGGCTGGCCAGATTCGTCCTCCGCCTCGTCGTAACGAGCCCAACTCGCGACGATGGCAGCTGAACGCGCGATGGAGCCGCCGGTCTCGAGCTGTGATCGAATAACAGGAACGAGCCACTTGGGAATGCGGTCGCTTGATTCTGCGCAGAGACGCGCAAGCGTGTCCCGGACCTCAGGGTTCGAGAAACGCTCAATCAGTGTCCGCTTGTAGTCATCCAGGTCGATGCCTGGTACGGGGGAGAGAGTTGGCGTGGCTTCATCGTTCATGTACCCCAGGAGGAACGCCGCGATATCGGGGTCGCTACTCGCCTCGTGTGCATATCGGTAACCGCTGAGGTAGCCGAAATAGCAGAGGCCCTGATGACTCGCATTGAGCAGGCGCAGCTTCATGAGTTCGTACGGTTCGACGTCCTCGACTATCTGAACGTGTGCGTTCTCGTACGAGGGGCGTCCGAGCGGGAAGTCTTCCTCGAGCACCCATTGAAAGAAGGGCTCGGCTACAACGGGCCACTGATCGTCGATACCGAATCGGTCGCGGACCTCTGTCCGGTCGTCGTCCGAAGTCACCGGGGTGATTCTGTCGACCATCGAATTGGGGAAGTGGACGTTTGCGTCCATCCATTCGGCGAGCTCTGGATCGACCAGTCTGGCAAAGGCAGTGAACATGGTGCGCGCGATGTGTCCGTTGCCCTGGATGTTGTCGCAGGACATGATGGTGAACGGGTCGATGCCGCGTTTCCTGCGTCGCGAGAGGGCTTCGGCAACAAAGCCGAATACTGTCGTCGGCGTGGCGCCCGGCACAACGTCGTGCTGCACCGCCTGGTTGCTTTCGTCGAACGCTCCGGAGACCTGGTCGAAGTTGTATCCGCCCTCTGTGATGGTGAGCGACACAATTCGTATCTCGGGTGAGGCCATCTTCTCTATTACGGCTTCCGGGTCATCGACGGCGAGCAGGTACTCGACGATGCTGCCAATCACTCGAGCCTCGCGGTGACCGTCGGGGTGCTTGAGCACGAGGGTATAGAGACCGTCCTGGTCGTCCATGACCTCTTTCATATGGCGGTCCTGCTCCAGAACGCCGACACCGCAGATCCCCCAGTTCGTCGCTTCGCCTGAGGCGAGCAGATCGTCGATGACCATGGCCTGGTGCGCTCGATGGAAGCCTCCGACACCGAAGTGCACGATTCCGGCCGTCACTGCGCCGCGATCGTACGATGGGACGCTGACCCGACCTGCGGCACCGATCGCCGCAAGGGTGGTGTTGCTAAGGGCGGGGGTGCCGTTTGCGGTGGTCTCCGCATTACTCATTGTGATGCCCTCCTTGAGCTTTGCTAACGAATTGGCCTATTTGACCGCACCGAGCGAGAGACCCTGAACCAACTTGTCCTGTGCGGCGAATCCGGCGACGAGTACGGGGAATGAGACCGCCACCGCGGCCGCGCACACCTTCGCGAGGAAGAGCCCTTGACTCGTAACGAAACTCGTGAGGAACACCGGGGCAGTGATCGCCTGGGTGCTCGTGAGCACGCTGGCGAACAACAGCTCGTTCCAGCTGAAGATGAAACAGATCAGCGAGGTGGCTGCTATGCCGGGGCCGGAGATCGGGATGATGATGCGCCGGAAAATCGTCAACAGATTCGCGCCGTCGATGGACGCCGCTTCGAGGATCTCGACCGGGATCTCGCTGAGGAAGGAGCGCATCATCCACACGGCGATAGGCAGATTCATGGACGTGTACAGGATCACGAGCAGGATGATGCTGTCAAGAAGCCCGGTCGCCTTCGCGATCAGATAGATCGGCAGGAGTCCGGCGACCATGGGAAGCATCTTCGTGGTGAGGAAGAAGAACATCACGTCTGACCACTTGCGAACAGGTCGGATCGACAGCGCGTACGCAGCCGGGATAGACAACGCCAGAACCAACAAAGTCGAGATGATGCTGGCTTGAGCGGAGTTGATCAGAGCGGGCCAGGGGCTTGCGCCGGTGTTTGCCCCGAAGAAGTTGGCGTATCCGTCAAGGGTCAGGGGGGCGAATAGCGAGGGAGGGTTCGTGGCCGCCGAGGTCTCGCTATGGAAGGAGGTGAGAATCATCCAGAGCACAGGAGTCACGAAGATCAGGCCGAAAATCCAGGCCACGAGCCCGAGAAGCGCCCCGCGCTTCGTCCTTCGCGGACGGCGCACACTGCCGACCGCGCGAGCCTTGCTTACGCTGGTGGCTCTGGTTACCACGGAGGTCATCAGTTTTCCTCCTTCAGGAGCGTGGAGACGGTTCGAAGCGCGAAGGTGGCGATGAGAATCGAGCCGATCACCACGAGGACACCGGCGGCACTGGCCGCTCCGTAGTCATGTGCTTGGAAGAATTGCTGGTAAATCGTGTACGGCAGATTCGCGGTTCCCAGACCGCCGGACGTGATGGTGAATACAGCGTCGAAGTTTTGCACGACGTAGATCGAACCAAGCAGTGCAGCGAGTTCGATGTAGCGGCGCAAATGGGGGAGCGTCATGTAACGGAACGTCTGCCACGAACTCGCCCCGTCCATCTGGGCAGCCTCGATCACGTCAAGCGGCCGGCTTTGGAGACCCGCCAGCAGAATCAACATCATGAACGGGGTCCATTGCCAGATGAGTGCCGCCTCGACCGAAATGAGCGGCTGATTGCTGATCCAGTCCGGCTGCGGCGCGGGGAGATGAAAGAGGCCGAATGCCCAGTTCAAAACGCCATTGAAGAGTCCATATTCGGGGTTGAACAATGCGTGCTTCCACAGAAGCGCCGCGGCTACCGGAACGATGAGGAACGGCGCGATCATGATCGTCCGGACAACGCCCCTGCCGAAGAATTTCCGGTCGAGCAGAAGCGCGGCGATGAGTCCGAGGATGGCGCTGACCACAACGACGGTGACGGTCAGGATGATTGTCGTGACGACCGAGGCGCGCATGGTCTGGTCGGTGAAGACGTTCACATAGTTGTCGAAGCCGCCGAACTTGACGTTATTGGGGTAGAGCGAATTCCAGTCGATGAACGAGATGATGACCGTAATGACGAACGGTAGTTGAGTCACGAGAATAATGAAGACCAAAGCTGGCAGGAGCGGCGCTCTTCGCACCCAGCCTGACGCCCTCTGGAGCGCTTTGGAGTTCTTCCGTGGTGCACCGCCAATACTTGCGATGCGTTGTTGTGGCTGGGCTACTGTGCTCATGTTCGGTCCCTGCTCGGTAAATCGATTGTGGAAGTGGGGTGGTGGCAGCGGGTCGGTGCCCGCTGCCACCGATCGGAAGAGTTACTTCTTGTATTTATCGCCGACCTTCTGAGCCAGAGCCTGACCCTTCGCCAGCGCCTGGGCCACGGTTTCCTTACCTGCGATGGCGCTGCTCACGTCCTGCGAAACCTGGGTCGCCATGTCGGCGAACTCCGGGATCGCAACAAACTGGATACCGGGAGCGGGTCGAGGCTGAACCCCGGGGTTCGCCGGGTCGACGCTCTCGATGGCGGTTTGCGTCTGCTTGTAGAACGCGGCCGCTGACTTCTGGTAGTCAGGGTTGTTGAAGGTCGACGTCCGCTTGTCGGCAGGAACGCGCGACCAGCCCAAGGTCTTGCCTACGAGGTTCTCGTACTCTTTGCTTGACGCCCACTCGATGAACTTCGCAGCGGCGGTCTGGTTCTTGCCGGCCTTCTGGACGGCAAACGCCCAGGTGTACAACCAGCCGGAGTTCGCCGTCTTGACCACGGGAGCGGCCACGTAGCCGATCTTGCCTGCAACCGGGGATCCCTGAGCCTCCAGAGTGCCTTCCGCAGCCGTGGAGTCGTACCACATTGCGACCTTGCCCTGCTGCAGGTTGTTCAGGCACTCCGTGTATCCGGATTGCGCCGCGCCGGCCTCGCCGTGCGCCTTGACGAGGTTTACGTAGAAGTTCGTTGCCTCCTCAAACGCTGGTGAATTGACGCCGGCGCTCCAGTCCTTGTTGAACCAGGTGCCACCAAAGGTATTGACCACGGTGGTCAGTGGCGCGAATATCTGGCCCCATCCTGGCTGTCCACGAAGGCAGATACCCTTCATGCCGGGAACCACTCCGTCGACCTTTGCGGCGAGATCAGCAACCTGTTGCCAGGTAGGGTTCGACGGCATCGTCACGCCGGCCTGCGCAAACACATCCTTGCGGTACATCAGGAAGGATGACTCACCGTAGAACGGCTCGGCGTAGATTTGCCCGTTTGACGTCAAGGACTTGGCCATAGCGGGAAGAATGTCTGCCTGGTCGAAAGTCTTGTCCGCGGCAACAGTGCCGCTGAGCGAGGTGAGCCATCCGTTCTTCGCGTACGAGGGGACCTCGTAGTTGCTGAGGGTCGCCACGTCGTACTGGCCCGCCTGGCTCGAAAACTCCTGGCTCGCTTTCGCGCGCAGATCGTTCTCGGGAAGCAGGGTGTAATTGACCTTGATGCCGGTCTGCTTGGTGAAATTCGCGGCAGTCAACTTCTGAAGGTCGACCATCTGCGGGTTGTTCACCATCAGGACGTTGACGACCTTATTTGCGCTTGAGGAACTTCCTCCGGCCGCGCATCCGCTCAACGCGACCGCGGCGACTGCCACCATCGAGGCGCCAGTCAAGAGCCTCCGCGCTCTGCTGTGTTTAAACATGTGTTCCTCCAACTCGGATCTTTCTTGGGCTCTGATGCCGGGGTGATGAGGGCAAGTCTCTCCGCCGGGCCGCTAGGCGCCCGGAGAGCACGGAAATGATTGGAAGGTGTCCGCGATTAGGTCCGGTCTCATGGCAACTGGCGGTCGAAGGCTCGACACCGAACAGGTGTGGAACCGAAACAAGAAGCGTGATCTTGCCGACATGCGTCATTGCAATCCTTGCTCAGATGAGAGTTAGACATCAGATGTGAAGAGAATAAGCACAGTCAGCTCATATGTTCAAGTCCGCTCATTTGAGAATATGAAGGAAAATGAGCAAGATAGGAACCATGTCCGTCGAAAAACAACCGGCACCCCGGCCGGGCCATCGCGCAGTCGATCGAGCGAATCAGGTTCGGCTCGCCGACGTTGCGCGCGCGTACTACATTGACGGGCGTTCCAAGGTGGAGATTGCCGCTGATTTGTCGCTCAGCCGATTTCAGGTTGCAAAGATGTTGGACGAGGCGCGGCGTCTCGGTGTGGTCTCCATCCAGATCCGGGACCCACGCAATCGCTTATCCGGACTCGACGACGAACTAGGTTCACTCCTCGGTCTGCAAGTTCGCGTCGTCGAGGGGACGGACGGTGTCGGTCGCGATAATTCCGAGCGCGTCGGGATTGCGGTCATGGACGTCATCAAGGGGTTGGTGAAGCCCCGGATGACGATCGGGATCGCATGGTCTCGGGCTTTGGACGCCGCAGCCCGTTTCATCCCGGATCTGCCTGCCTGTAACATCGTGCAACTGGCCGGTGCTTTAGGGGGCTATGGGCCTGGCCTGATTCCACGGATGATGGCGCATCTTGGTGAGCATCCGGACATTTACACGTATCCGATTTCTGCTCCGCTCGTGGTCGACGAGCCGGCCACCGCACGCGATTTGATGCGCCAGCCTGAGATCGCCGATGCGCTATCGATGGCGGATCGACTCGATTTGGCGGTCGTGGCGATCGGTGCGTGGAAGGAGGGCGAGTCGACCGTCTGGGACAAAGTCTCCCAACGCGATCGGGACACCGGTACCGCGGCAGGCGCCGTGGCCGAAATCTCCGGACGACTCGTCGGTTCTGACGGGACCGCGGTGCACACCGATCTGGATGACAGAACGATCGGAGCCACGCTCGATCAGCTCGCCAGTGCGACCGACGTTATCGCCGTCGCTCGGGGAGCAGGGCGACTGGATGCGGTACTCGCAGCGATCAAAGCCAATCTCGTGACCGTCCTCGTCCTGGATAGCCCGCTCGCCCTGGCATTGCTTGAAAGACTCAAGCCCGAAGCAGAAGAGGCATAGCAACTCGCGCGTTTCCCGACGCCTGCCTGTGCCGCCGCTACTGGCGCGGAGCGAGAGTGAGCTGGCCGTCCCGCTGCAGCCAATCGACGGCCTCGGCGACAGCTTCGAGGGAGGTGTAGCGCGGTGTGTAACCCAGCAGCCGCTTGGCCTTGTCGATGCTTGCGGACGGGCTTCGGGCGATGTGATCGAGGGTGGCAGCCGCGGATTCCGGCGATGTCTGGGCGCGGAACTCATCGAACGGCTCGAACCTCAGCACGGCTTCCCGACCAAACCAGCCTGCAACAGCCTCGGCGAAACCACGCAGGGTCAGCGCGCGCTCCGAGACGACGTGGAAGCTGTTGCCGACAGCTTCGCTCTGCCGCTCGATAGCGCGCTGGAACGCCTGCGCCACATCGTCGGCGTGCACGTGATGCACGGTCTCGAGCCCGAAGTTCGGCAGGACGAGTTCGCGTCCGGTGGCCAGCTTCTCCCAGACGTCGAGGTCGAGATTGCCAGCCGGGTTGATCACCTTCCACCCCGGCCCGCTGATGTGCCCCGGGTGGAGAACGACGGATCGCACTCCGCCGGCTCGGCGGGACTCATGCAGCAGGAACTCCTCGATCTCGGCCTTGCCGATTCCATACTCACCCCATGGCCGCCGGATTGCGTCCTCGGTGACCGGCACCTCGGTCGCGCTGCCATGCACCCAGATCGTTCCGCAGCTGACCAACAGCTCGACTCGCCCGCGGAGCGCATTGACGAGCTGCACGGCAGATGAGCGCGTGAAGCAGACCAGGTCGATGACGACGTCGGCGCCGAGATCGGCGATCCGCCCCGCAAAGGTTCCAGCGGAATCCTCGGCAGCGCGATCCGCCGTGATTCGTTCGACACTGTCCCAGGCCGGATGCGCACGGTACGGTGCCTGCAGCCCTCGACTGATCGCCACCACGTTGTGTCCGGCGCTGACCAGCCGGGGAATCAGATATCCACCGATGTGCCCGGTGGCTCCGATGACGACGACCTTCATGTGCACTCCTCATTGACGAGCAATTCGGGCCCGCCTCGAGACGAGGCCCGCAAAATCCATTCTGCCTACACAAGGCGTAGCTGAATTATGCGCCGGTCGCGTTTCCCGCGACCGCGCGTCCAGCTGCCCTTCCGCTGAACAGGCATCCGCCCAGGAAGGTGCCTTCAAGCGACCGGTATCCGTGCATGCCTCCACCGCCAAAGCCGGTGACCTCGCCCGCCGCGTAAAGGCCAGGGATCGGGTCGCCGTCGACTCCGAGAGCGCGCGCCGAGAGGTCCGTCTCGATCCCGCCGAGGCTCTTGCGGGTGACGATGTGCAGCTTGACGGCGATGATCGGGCCGGCCGCTGGGTCGAGGATGCGATGCGGCTTCGCGACCCGGATGAGCTTGTCCCCGCGATACCGGCGGGCCTGCCGGAGCGCATTGAGCTGGGCGTCCTTGGAGAACGGGTTCGCGAGTTCGCGGTCGCGTGCCACGATTTCGGCGCGGATATTCTCGAGATCGAGCGGAGCATCCGCAGACAGCGCCTTCATCGCGGCGAGCAGCTCGTCCAGGGTGTCTGCGACGACGAAGTCGGCGCCCTTTCGCTTGAAGTCTTCGACCGGTCCCGGTGCGCCTTTGCCGATGCGCTGGGCGAGAAGCCTCAGGTCCTTGTTCGTCAGGTCGGGGTTCTGGTCGCTGCCGGAGAGTGCGAACTCCTTCTCGATAATCTTCTGCGTCAGCACGAACCAGGTGTGGTCATGCCCGGTCGTGACGATGTGCTCGAGGGTGCCAAGAGTGTCGAATCCAGGGAAGAGCGGCGCAGGCAGGCGCTTGCCCGTCGCATCGAACCAGAGCGACGATGGACCAGGCAGAATCCGGATGCCGTGACGCACCCAGACCGGATCGTAATTCTGGATGCCCTCGACGTAATGCCACATCCGGTCGCGGTTGATCAGCCTGGCGCCTGCGGACTCGGTGATGGCGAGCATCCTGCCGTCGACATGGGCCGGCACTCCGCTCAGCATGTTCGCCGGGGGAGTGCCCATTCGCTTAGGCCAGTACTCGCGCACCAGGTCGTGGTTTCCGCCGATGCCGCCGCTCGCCACGATGACGGCGGGCGCGCGCAGTTCGAAGTCGGCGATGACCTCCCGGTTTGAGGCGACTCCACGTGGCGAGGAGTCGGGCGCGAGCTGCGCCCCACGCGCCCCGACGACCGTGCCATTTTCTACGATCAGCTCGTCGACGCGGTGGCGGAAGCGCACCGCGGCGAGTCCATTCGCAATCCCCGCTTGCACCCGGTCGATGAAGGGTTGCACGACCCCAGGACCCGTTCCCCACGTGATGTGAAAGCGGGGCACGGAGTTGCCGTGTCCGATTGCCCCGTAGCCGCCGCGCTCCGCCCAGCCGACGATCGGAAAGAAGCGGATGCCGCGCTCGCGCATCCACGCCCGCTTCTCCGTCGCCGCGAAGTGCACGTAGGCCTCCGCCCATTTGCGTGGCCAGGCATCCTCGTCGCGATCGAAGCCGGCTGCGCCGAACCAGTCCTGGCGGGCGAGATCAGCGGAATCCGTGATCCCCATCCTGCGCTGCTCGCGCGAATCGACGAGGAAGATTCCCCCGAACGACCACCAGGCCTGGCCGCCGAGATTGGCCTCGGACTCCTGCTCGAGGATCAGCACCCGCTTGCCCGCGTCGATGATCTCCGCGGCGGCGACCAGCCCGGCGAGCCCGGATCCGACGATGATGGCGTCAACTGCGTCTGGCATGTGTGGCTTCCTTGTCACGGATGGTCTGTTCAAGATACTGGCTTTCGCGCAAGCTACGCCATGTCTTGCGTGAATCTACGCAAGAACCTTACATTAACGTGATATTTCTTCTCAGGGTCTTGTGGACGGGCTCGGCAAGGTCATAGGGTCGCGTCACGCAGATGTCCGCGCTGCCTGGACAAACCGGCGATACGTTTCTGAGAGAAATCGAGTCAACGATGACACGGAATATCCCCCTGACTGCAACGACGTGGCGCTCGCGCCGTGCCCGACTCGGAGTCGTATCGGTAGCGTTCGCCGTCACCATTGGCGTCCTCGTCACCGGTGCCGGGCCTGCCAATGCCCGGCCCGGATCACCGACCGGCCCGAGTCCCGTTCTCACCCGTGCGGCGCTCGATCCGGCATTGGTCGCCGGTCGCGGTGCCACCGTGGCATTCAGCGAGCAGGAGGCGGAGAAGGCGACCACGAATGGCACGATCATCGGCCCCAGCCGCACGGCATATACGCTGCCGGCTGAGGCCTCTGGCCGTTCGGCCGTCACACTTACGCCGGGGCAGTACGTCGAGTTCACCCTTCCGAGCGCGGCCAACGCGATCACCGTGCGCTACAGCATCCCGGACGCGCCCACCGGCGGAGGCATTACCTCGCCGCTCGCGGTCTCGGTCAGCGGCGGCGCGAAAAGGACGATGACCCTCACCTCGCAGTATTCGTGGCTGTACAACCAGTACCCGTTCTCGAACGACCCGAACGCGGGCCTGCTGCATCCCGACTGGTGGATCACCGAATGCGGCTGCGTCCCGGCGGCAACAACCCCGACCCCGACGATCACGACACCGTTCCGTCCGAACCACTTCTACGACGAGCAGAGGCTGTTGCTTGGCAAGACGTATCAGGCCGGCGACACGGTGCGTCTCACCGTTCCCACCAAGGGCGCAGCCACGACGACGATCGACCTGCTCGACTCGGAGCTCGTCGCCGCGCCACACATCGTCAAGAAGGCCGCGAACGTGCTTGAGTTCGGCGCCGATCCGTCCGGTAAGCGGGATTCCGCCAACGCGTTCGACAAGGCGATCGCGTACGCGAAGAAGAAGAACCTCACGGTCTACATTCCGCAGGGGACCTACCAGGTGAACCGCCACATCATCGTCGACAATGTGACGATTGAGGGCGCAGGCAATTGGTACACGATCATCACGGGCCACGAGGTTGCGCTGAGCACGCCGACGCCAGATGGCTCGGTGCACACCGGTGTGGGGTTCTACGGGAAGGATGCGTCGCTCGGCGGGAGCACCAACGTTCATCTCTCCGGCTTCGCGATCGAGGGCGACGTGCGTGACCGCATCGACACCGACCAGGTGAACGGCATCGGCGGAGCTATGAGCAACTCGACCATCGACGGGCTGTACATTCAGCACACCAAGGTGGGCCTGTGGTTCGACGGGCCGATGACGAACGTGACGATCACAAACAACGTGATCGTCGACCAGATCGCCGATGGCCTCAACTTCCACACGGGGGTGACCAACTCGGTCGTCTCCAACAACTTCATCCGCAACTCGGGCGACGACGGCCTCGCGATGTGGGCGGAGAAGACCCAGAACGTCGGCAACACCTTCGACCACAACACCGTGCAAAGCCCTGTGCTCGCCAACGGCATTGCGATTTACGGCGGAACTGACAACACGGTGTCGAGCAACCTCGTCGCCGACCCGGTTCGCGAGGGAAGCGGCATCCATGTCGGGGCCCGCTTCGGCGCAGAGCCCTTCACGGGACACCTGTGGATCACGAACAACACCACTGTGCGAGCCGGTACATACGAGTTGAACTGGAACATCGGTCTCGGCGCGATCTGGTTCTACGCGCTCGACAAGAACATTGATGCAGACATCCAGGTCGTCGGAGACAACTTCCTCGACAACACATACAACGCGATCATGCTGGTGAGCGATTTCCCGGTGAAGGACCTGTATTCGATCACCAACGTCCACTTCGCGGACGTGAAGGTCGATGGCACGGGCACATCAGTGGTCAGCGCTCGCGTGGCGGGGTCCGCGTCCTTCCAGAATGTGGATGCCCGCAATGTCGGTGCGGTCGGCATCAACAACTGCGGATCGTTCCACTTCACGCCAGCCGGGTCGGAGTTCTCACTGATCGACCTCGGCGGCAACGACGGGGGAGGAACGACCGGCCCATGGTTCGGTGCCTGGCAGCTGCCGAACACCATCACCTGCAACGACCGTCCGACCGTCGTGGTGCCGCCAGCGCCCTCCACGTGGTGACCCCCGAAGCGTTTCCGCAAGGTAAACGAATCGTGAACAGTGCCACTCGTTCGAGGGTCAGCCGAATTGCGGTGGTTTACTTTCACAGATGGAAGTCACCAGGCGGAATTTTCTGGCGGCCGTCGGTGCCGCTGCCTCCACACTGACCGCCGTCAACACTGCGGGCACAGTTCATACGGCGGCCGGCATGCTGCCGTCGCCCACCAGCTCCGGAATCGACCACATCATTGTGGTGATGATGGAGAACCGTTCCTTCGATCATTTCGTCGGCTGGATGCCGAATGCCGACGGCAAGCAATCCGGTCTGACCTATGTCGACCGCTACGGTGCACGGCACTCGACATACCGCCTGACCGATTTCCAGGGATGTGGGCACCCGGATCCGGACCACTCGTACGAGGGCGGCCGAATCGAGTTCAACAACGGCAAGAACGATGGATGGCTGCGCGCCGGGGACAACGACAGCTTCGCGGTCGGCTACTACGACTCTTCCGATCTGGATTTCTGGGGGCAAGCCGGCCCCGACTGGACCGTGTGTGATCGCTATTTCGCCGCGACAATGGCCGAGACCTACCCGAATCGGCTGTACCAGCACGCCGCAGCGACGGACCGCCTGCACAACTCGAGCGTGACCAGTACTCTCCCCACCATTTGGGATCGTCTCGCGGCCGCGGAGGTGGAGGGCAAGTACTACTTCAGCGACATCCCGTTCACGGCGCTGTGGGGCACGAAATACCTGAGTACGTTACATCACTATTCAGAATTCCTGGCCGACTGTGCGGCGGGAA
>JAVECW010000081.1 GCA_030841285.1 Microbacteriaceae bacterium | reverse complement strand
TGTGAGATCGACCACACCCACGACTGGGCTCATGACGGCCAGACCCGCCACGACAACCTCGCGCACCTCTGCAAGAGTCACCACATCCTCAAACACAAGTCCGACTGGCAGGTCGCGCAGGCCAGGGACGGCACCGGAAACCTCACCTGGACCTCCCCAGCCGGCCGCAACTACACCACCAAACCCGAAATCCAGATGCGAGGATGAACGCGTGCCGGCTGATCGCCTCGCCCACGATCGTCAGCGCCTGGAGCGATACTCGGCTCGCACGGCGGGATCGAGGTGCTCGGTCGCGTAGCTGAGCATGGTGCGCGGCATCCGTGCGGCGTGTGCGTCGAGGAAGCCGGTGAGTAGGGCGCGATCGACGCGCTTGCCGGTTTCGCGGAGCATCCACCCCACGGCCTTGTGGATCAGGTCTTCGCGATCGCCGAGAAGGCGCTCCGCGAGCTCGAGCGTCGTGCTCGCATCGCCGTGCTTGAGGAACGCAAAGCTCGCCAGCACGGCCACCCGCCGCTCCCACAGGCTCGGGCTCTCGGCGAGGTCGAACAGGGGCTCCCGCGAGCGGCCGAACAGATACTCACCAAGCACGAATTCCGCGGAGGAGTCGACCAGGTCCCAGTTGTTGACGCGCCCGCTCCGTACGGCCGCGAGATAGAAGGCGACCATCCGCTCGCGCGCATCCTCGTCTCGAGTCGTCGAGCGGCTCACCGCGGCGAACTGGGCGTTGAGGATGAACAACGCGGCCAGGCGGTGCTCATGTACCTCGCTGCCGACCAGCACTTCGATCTCCTCAAGTGGAAGGCTGGTGAACCGTTTCGCCACGGAGCGCGTCTGCGGAACGCGCACGCCGATGAAGAGGTCGCCCTCGCCGTACTGGCCCGGGCCGGTCTTGAAGAACCGCTGCAGGAACGCGGCGTCGCCGGCATCAGCGACTTCAGCGAGGGCGTTCCTGACGTCAGCGGCTGAGTTCATGGCGAGAGTCTAGGCGCTGTGGATCCCTCGACGGATGCGTGCGCGGCGGCGGGTGCTCCACGCACGAGATCGTCGTAATCATCAAGAAAACGCCCGTCATTCGCGGCTAGGCTCGAATTAGCGCACAGAATCGCTTCATTGCCGCGGTCGCGGCTCGACCAACTGACGGGAGGTTCGCCATGTCTCGCTTCGTTTCCCAGTTCAACACGAACGCAATTGTCGGAGAGCCCGAGGTTGTCGAAGACACCCGTCGCGACGCAGACGACATCGCGGCCCACCCGGCCTGGTTGCGCCTGAAGTCTGCAGCAATCGCGTTGCAGCCGCTCCAGATCAAGGATGGGTCGGTGCCAGAACCCGCCGACTACCCGACCGCCCACTCGAGCGTCGACGTCATCGTCGCGGCCATCGCCGAACTCGCCCCGACGTTTCCGCACGACGCGGCATATCTCGAGGCGCTGCAGGCGGACTTCCGCCGGTGGGTGGCGAGCGACTTCGCCGTGCCGGACTTCCTCGACTCGCTCGCCGCGTTCCAGCCGCAGCAGCAGCGCGTCGACCGCCTGCGCCACCTCGTGGTCTTCCCCATGTACACCCAGAATGGAAGCACCGACCGGCTGGTCGAGGCGCTGCTGATCGAGGTCGTCTGGCCCGAATTCGTCGCCGAGCTGGAGGCGGGCGACTACGGCAACACGCTCTTCGTGCCGATCCGCTTCCTCGACTTCACCCCTGGATACGACACAAACTCGGCCGTGCTGTTCCCTGAGACGATCGCCATGCGCGAGGTCCCGACCTTCACGTGGGGCGCGATCTTCGCCGACCGGGAGGCCGCACGGTTCCGCCGGGTCGTGCGTGCGGCATCCGAGATCACCAAGCTCACACTGCCGGATGACGCTGCCGCCCTTCTCGAGGACCAGCGCCTCACCGAGGAGACGTTCGTCATGTGGGACCTCATCCACGACCGCACCCACATGCGCGGGGACCTGCCGTTCGATCCGTTCATGATCAAGCAGCGGATGCCGTTCTTCCTCTATTCGCTCGAGGAACTGCGCTGCGACCTGACCGCGTTCCGCGAGTCCGTCAGGATCGAGCGCACGCTCTCGGCCGCTGAGCCCTCCGACCTGACCGGCACGCAGCGGGCTATCCTCGAGCACGCGAGGCTCGTGCAGTACGCCGTGATCTTCGACCGGATCTTCCGGTTTGCGATCACCGGCAGCCGGGTGCGTAACTACGACGGGCTGGGAGGACAGCTCCTGTTCGCCTGGATGCATCAGCACAACGTGCTGCACTGGACCGATACGCGCCTCTCGATCGACTGGGACGAGGTTCCGGATGTGGTCGTCGCGCTCAGCGACGCGATCAACGACCTCTATTGGCGTTCGATCGACCGCCCGAAAGTCGCACACTGGCTGGCCGCGTACGAACTCATCACGAGGACCGTCGAGCCGCACCCCGCGTCGGCCTGGGCACGCGGGCTTCCCGACGAGATCCTCACGGGCGCCCCGAAGGGCTACACCGACGCCGTGCTGGACGACGAGTTCCCGCTGTCGATGTTTTTCGAAGCGCTCAGCAAGAAGATGACGGATGTCATCCAGTCAACCTCTGGGATCACCGCCCATGGGTGAGCCGGGTGGGTCAGCGGTCGGCGAGCCGACGGCTGGTGAGTCAGCGGCCCGTGAGTCAGCGGTCAGCGGCCGACGCGTCCTGATCGCCGGCGCGTCCAGCAAGAGCGGCATCGCGGTTGCGTCTGCACTGTCGGAGGCCGGCGCGACGGTCATCGCGGTCGGATCGAACCGGGAGCGCCTCGACGCGCTCCTGGAGCGGGTCCCTGGAGCGAAGGCTCTTGTCTGCGACCTGTCCGACGCCTCCGCCGTTGCCCACCTCGCCAAGCGCATCCACACGACGCTCGGCATGGTCGACGGCGTCATCCATCTGGTCGGCGGATGGCGCGCCGGCGGCGGCATCGCCGGGCAGACCGATCAGGACTGGGCCTTCCTCGACCGGTCGTTCGCGACCCTTCGCATCACGACCCGGAAGTTCTATTACGACCTTGTGGCCAGCCCCGCCGGACGGCTCGCGATCGTCTCGCCGACGGTTGTCGAGCATCCGCTCGCCGGCGGTGCCAACTACGCGGCCGCAAAGGCCGCGGCCGAAGCGTGGACGCTCGCGGTCGCGCAGGGCTTCCGCAAAGCTGAGTCCTCCGCCGCGGCGACGATCTTCGTCGTCAAAGAGCTCGCCGGGCTCGAGCCTGAGCTAGCGCAGCACGTCGTCGATCTCTGGAAGGTGTCGGCCGACGAGCTCAACGGCACACACATCCGCCTCGGCGTGCAGCCCAGCAACAACACGGATCACCCCAGCCAATAGGACAAACTGGATGTATGACCCTGCAGCTGCACGACATTGCCAAGCGCGACTTCGCCTCCGACAACTACGCGGGAGTGCACCCCGAGATCCTGGATGCGATCGCTGCGGCTAATCAGGGGCACCAGATCGCGTATGGCGAGGACGTCTATACGGCACGCCTGCAGCGGGTCTTCGGCGAGCACTTCGGTGAGGGCGTGGAGGTGTTCCCAGTGTTCAACGGCACGGGCGCGAACGTCGTCGGCTTGCAGTCGATGCTGCCGCGCTGGGGCGCTGTCATCTGCGCCAAGACCGCGCACATCAACACGGATGAGGCCGGCGCACCGGAGCGCGTCGCGGGGATCAAGCTCCTCCCGGTTGAAACTCCCGACGGCAAACTGACCGCCGAGCTCATCGACCGCGAGGCGTGGGGCTGGGGCGATGAGCACCGCGCACAGCCGCTCGTCGTTTCGGTCACGCAGACGACCGAGCTGGGCACCGCATACACGGTCGACGAGGTCAAGGCCATTGCCGACCACGCACACGGCCTCGGCATGACCGTGCACATGGACGGCGCACGCATCTCCAACGCGGCCGCACGCCTCGGCGCTCCGCTGCGCGCGTTCACGCGCGATGCTGGCGTCGACGTGCTGAGTTTCGGTGGGACGAAGAATGGCATCCTGTTCGGTGAGGCGATCGTCGTGCTGAATCCGGATGCTTCCGCCGGACTCCCCTACCTGCGCAAGCTCAACATGCAGCTGAGCTCCAAGATGCGGTTTGCCTCCGCGCAGCTCATCGCGCTCCTGACCGACGACCTGTGGCTGCGCTCGGCGAGCCACGCCAACGCGATGGCTTCACGACTGCGCTCTGCGCTCGAGGCTGGAATCGCCAACGGCGAGATCCGCGGGCTTGGCTTCAGCCAGGACACGCAGTCGAGCGCGGTCTTCGCTACCCTGCCGGATGGAGCTGCCGATCGGCTGCGCGAAACCTTCCGGTTCTACGACTGGGACGCGGCCCGCAACGAGGTGCGCTGGATGTGCTCGTTCGACACGACGGATGCCGACATCGACGCGTTCGTCGCCGCCATTACGCGCGAGCTTCGCGGGTAATCCCGCGCCACCACTGGGATCCGGGTTACACGGATTCCGAAGTGGGGTACAAGCTTGTCCTCATTTTGCCCCACAAAAATGACACTCCTACTGGGGTACATATTGTGTCCTCATTTTGCCCCACAGAGGGTCAATTCTCGCTAAAGTCGCATTACTGCACAGAAGGTTCTACCTTCTCCGACAACCTCATCTCGCAGGTTGTTACCGAACAGGCAGCCCTGACCCGAACAGGAGTACCGCCATGCCTAGAATCAGAAAGTCGACGAGCCTGAAGTTCGCCGCGGTCGCCATCGGCGTCGCCGGAATCGTCGGGCTCACCATCTCGAGCGCCGCGAGCCTGAACCTCTCCGGCGGTTCCGTCGGTGCGGGTTCGAGCGTTGTCGCTTCCTGCCAGACCAGTGGACCGATCGGCGTCACGTTCACCAATGTGTACACACCGGCAGTTTCTGGCTACACCGTAACGAGCGTCAAGCTCAGCGGCGTCGACGCAGCTTGCCTCGGCCAGCAGCTCAAAGTGAGCCTCACCGCCACAGGCGGCACCTCGCTCATCGAGGTCACTGGACCTGGGGCTGGCGGTACAGCGGTGACCGGACTAAACACCATCACCGTGACCGGCAACATCCTGGCGACGGCTGTCGTCGGGACGTCGGTGGTCATCTACAACTAGGTGGTCAGGGATGGCCCCCCGCCACCCCTTCCATCCGGTGCCGTCATGGAACCCGAATCCACGACCGCGAGTAGCGCGGTATGGCGAGTAGTACGGATCACCCTAGGGTCCGTACTGCTCGTCATCCTCGCGTTTTTTGTATGGCCCTCGAGCCTCGGAGGGTGCACGACCATGACTGTCGTCTCCGGGCACTCCATGGAGCCGAGCTATCACACCGGCGACCTGATCGTGGCTCGCTGTGGCACGCCGAAGGTAGGCGACATCGTCATCTACCAACCTCCTGGCCTGGACGCCAGGGCACTGGTCATCCACCGCATCGCAAGTGAGACGCCAGACGGACACTGGGTGATGAAGGGCGACAACAACTCATATGACGACCCGTGGCAGCTCACCAACTCCGATATCGTCGGAATCGCCCAGTTGCAGATCCCGGCCGTTGGATCCATGCTTCGAGCTCCCCTGGTCTGGACCTCGCTTCTCCTGGTCGCCGCCGCCCTCCTGATCTGGCCGACACGCAAGCTAGCGCGAGGCAGGCGCTCGGCCAACGCGCCAGGCGACGCGGAACCCAGCGTCGAACTCGTTCACCATTAAGGATCAACTCATGAAGAAGATCGGGCTCGGCGCACTCCTGGTGCTGCTTGCCGCTCTGATCTTTGCGCCCACGTCCAGCGCGGCGCAGCTTCCACTTGCGACTCCGTCCCTGATGACGCTCGCCGCCCCCCCGGCCTGCGCGATACTGCCGCTCTCGGTTGCATCTACCGCGCAAATCGGGAGCAAGACACAGACGCTGCTCATCACAAGCGTGCCCACCGGTTGCCAGGGCGCAGCTCTCCAAGTGACCGTCTATGGGGCTGGCGGTATCGTTCTCGCCACGGCCGTGACACCCACGATGGATGTGGGTGCGACCACAACGGTCGCACTCGACGTGAAGTTCAAAATGACTGACGTGACATCCGGCGGGGGCATCGCCCTCACGATAGGTGGTCGCGGTATTAACACCACCTGGCTGGGCTAGCGCGACATCGGAGACGCCGCCGCGGCGCGAGGTCCGCCTACGGGCGAACGAGCACCTTGATCGCGCGACGCTCATCCATCGCCGCGTATGCTTCGGCGGCCTCGGCAAGCGGCAGCTCGAGGTCGAAGACCTGGCCAGGGTTGATTGCGCCGGAGAGCACCTCGGGCAGCAGCTCTTCCATGTAGTGGCGCACGGGGGCGACGCCACCGTTCACGCCGACGTTCGAGCCGAACAGAGTGCGAATCGGCAGCTCGGGGCCACCATTGGGCACGCCGACGTACCCGACCATGCCGCCGGGGCGCGTCGAGCGGATCGCCTGGTCCATCGATTCCTTGGTCCCGACGCACTCGAGTACGCAGTCTGCGCCGATGCCGTCGAGCATGGACGTGATGCGCGCGATGCCCTCGTCGCCGCGCTCCTCGACGATGTCGGTCGCACCGAACGCAAGCGCGAGCTTCTGGCGTGATTCGTGACGCGACATCGCGATGATTCTGGATGCTCCGAGCCGGTGGGAAGCGAGGACCGCGCAGAGTCCGACCGCTCCGTCGCCGACTACGACGACAGTGCTGCCCTTGGTCACGCCGGCCGAGACGGCCGCGTGATGTCCTGTACCCATCACGTCGGAGAGGGTGAGCAGGCTCGGGATGAGTGCCTCATCCGGGTACTCCGGCGTGGCAAAGAGCGTGCCGTCGGCGTGGGGAACCCGCACGAACTCGCCCTGGCCGCCATCAGCGAACGCGCCGAATTCATCGTCGGCGCCCCACCATCCGCCGTGCTGACATGACGTGCTCACGCCGTTGCGGCAGTTCGGGCACGTGTTGTCACAGTCGTAGAAGGGTGCAATGACGAAGTCGCCGACGGCGACCTTCTTCACGTCGGGGCCGACCTGCTCGACCACGCCGACGAATTCGTGACCGATGCGGTGCGGCTTGGCCGTCGGGGTCACACCGCGGTATGGCCACAGGTCCGAGCCGCAGACGCACGCCGCGACGACGCGAACGATCGCGTCCCCGCCGGTCGAAAGCACCGGATCCGGCACCTCGTCGACTCGAATATCCCGTTCACCATAGATCACTGTTGCGCGCATGCATCGAGCCTATTAGTCGTTAGCTGCCAACTTCCTCGGAGTCGAATGAACTATCGACCGTCTCCGCCGCCCTGACCGTCAGGCCGTCGCCGTCCGGGTCGAGATCCACCAGAACGGTGTCCCCGTCCCGGATCTGCCCGGCCAGCAGCGCGTTCGCGAGGCGGTCATCGATCTCGTGCTGCATGAGCCTGCGAAGCGGGCGCGCACCATAGATCGGGTCGTAGCCGCGCTCGGCGAGCCAGGCACGGGCATCCGGAGTGACAGCGAGTTCGAGGCGGCGGTCGTGCAGCCGTCGGCTCAGGCGGTCGATGTTGAGCTCGACGATCTCGCCGAGCTCCTCTTCAGAAAGAGTCGAGAACACAACGATGTCATCGAGCCGGTTGACGAACTCGGGCTTGAACGCCTGGCGCACCATCTGCTGCACGGCCTCCTCCTTTTCCTGCGCCGAGAGCGTCGAATCGACGAGGAAGTGGCTGCCCAGGTTGGAGGTCAGAATGAGGATGGTGTTGCGAAAGTCGACTGTGCGGCCCTGCCCGTCGGTCAGGCGACCATCGTCGAGCACCTGCAACAGGATGTCGAAGACCTCCGGGTGCGCCTTCTCGACCTCGTCGAGGAGGATCACCGAATACGGCCGGCGGCGCACGGCCTCGGTCAGTTGGCCGCCCTGCTCGTAGCCCACGTATCCGGGAGGAGCACCGACGAGTCGTGAGACGGAGAATTTCTCCCCGTACTCGCTCATGTCGATGCGCACCATCGCTTTTTCATCGTCGAAGAGGAAGTCGGCGAGCGCCTTGGCGAGTTCGGTCTTGCCGACGCCGGTCGGACCCAGGAAGAGGAAGGATCCGGTCGGCCGGTCCGGGTCGGCGATGCCGGCGCGCGTGCGACGAACGGCGTCGGCGACCGCCGCCACGGCACGTTTCTGGCCGATGATGCGCTTGCCGAGCTCGCTCTCCAGGTGCAGGAGCTTCTCGGTCTCGCCCTGCAGCAGCCTGCCGACCGGGATGCCGGTCCAGGCGGCGATCACGGCCGCGATGTCCTCCGCAGTGACCTGGTCGTTGACCATGAGGGGCCCGTCGTTCTCTGCCTTCTCCGCCTCCGCGAGTTCGCGCTCGATCACGGGAATCTCGCCATAGAGGAGCCGGGATGCCTGTTCGAGCTTGCCCTCACGCTGGGCGCGGTCCGCCGCGATGCGCGCCTCATCCAGCCGGCCCTTGAGCTCGCCGATGCGGTTGAGCTGGGCCCGCTCCTTGTTCCAGCGCTCCTGCAGGTCGGCGAGGATCGCCTCCCGCGAGCGCAGGTCGTCGCGAAGCTTCGCAAGCCGCTCCTTGGATGCGTCGTCCTTCTCCTTCTTGAGGGCGAGCTCCTCGAGCTTGAGCCGGTCGACGCTGCGGCGCAGCTCGTCGATCTCGACAGGAGCCGAGTCGATCTCCATGCGCAGGCGGCTCGCGGCTTCGTCGATCAGGTCGATCGCCTTGTCGGGAAGCTGGCGGGCGGTGATGTATCGGTTCGACAGGCTCGCCGCGGCGACAAGCGCGGCGTCTGCGATCGCAACCTTGTGGTGCGCTTCGTAGCGCTCCTTGAGCCCGCGCAGGATCGCGATGGTGTCTTCGACGGATGGCTCACCGACGAACACCTGCTGGAAGCGGCGCTCGAGCGCGGCATCCTTCTCGATGAATTCGCGATACTCGTTGAGCGTGGTCGCGCCGATCAAACGCAGCTCGCCGCGAGCGAGCATCGGCTTGAGCATGTTGGATGCGGCAACGGAACCTTCTCCGCCGCCGGCACCCATGAGCATGTGCAGCTCGTCGACAAAGGTGATGATCTGGCCTTGCGCGTCGTTGATCTCTTTGAGCACGGCCTTGAGGCGTTCCTCGAACTGCCCGCGATACATCGCACCAGCAACGAGCGCAGCAAGATCGAGCGCGACAAGCTGCTTGCCCTTGAGTGACTCGGCGACGTCGCCGGCCACGATGCGTTGCGCTAGGCCCTCCACGACCGCGGTCTTGCCGACGCCGGGTTCACCGATCAGCACGGGGTTATTCTTGGTCCGGCGGGTCAAGACCTGGCTGACGCGACGGATCTCGGCATCACGCCCGATGACAGGGTCGAGCTTGCCGCTCTTTGCAATTTCGGTGAGATTGATGCCGTACAGCTCAAGCGCACTCTTGGCATCCTCCTGTGGCGGCTGCTGTCCCTGCACTGAGACCCCCTTCTTTCCGTAACACACATAGCTGGGCAAACTTGAGTCTAGAAGGCTCAAGTTTATCGCGAGCGCGCGGCGAACGCTAGTCTGGGAATGCATGGTCCGGAGGGTCGATCTCCCGTAACGTTACGTTTACGACGCCCTCATCCGGGGCATGCACGATACTGAAAATCTGCGCCCGCAAGACGGTCGGGCGAGCGCCGACACGGAGACGCACTGCATGAGCGCACTTCTCGACCAGGCCACCAGCGTAAGCGGGCCCGCGGCACGATGGCCCCTTTCGGTGTGGCTCAAGCAGCGACGATTTCTCGTCGGCGGCTTTGTCGGGCTGCACGCGCTGTTCCTGCTCGCGCTGCTGCCGACCATCCTCACCGGGGAAACGCTCGGCGACCTTCCGCTTTATCGCGACTGGGCCATGCAGGGGCTCGACCTCGGCCTATGGCAGGGCATCTCCACCGAGTGGGTCTACCCCGTGGGTGCACTCGTGCCGATTGTGGCGGCCGCCCTCGCCGGTCCACTGCTGTACCAGCTCCTGTGGTTCCTGATGACAACCGCGCTCAACGCGACATCCGTCTACATCCTGGCCCGCGGCGGCGCTGGCCGAAGCGGCTACCGCGCTGCCTGGTGGTGGATGCTCGTGCTCCTGATCATGAGCCCCGTTGCCTTGCTGCGCCTGGAGGGGATCACGGCACCCCTGGCGGTTATCGGGCTTACGCTGATCGCCAGGCGGCCCGCGGTCGCAGCGGTCATCCTGAGTGCCGCGACCTGGATCAAGGTCTGGCCCGCGGCACTGATCCTTGCCTTGGTCGTCGCGTGCCGCAAGCGGTGGACCGTCCTCATCACAGGGGTCGCATTCACGCTCCTGGTCGTCATCGTCGTAGCCGCGCTGGGCGGCATCCAATTCCTTGCCAGCTTCGTGTCGATGCAATCGGACCGCGGGCTGCAGCTCGAGGCCCCGGTCACAACGCCGTGGCTCTGGATGAGCATCCTCGGCGTGCCGGGTACATATATCTGGCAGAACATGAGCATCAACACGGAGGAGGTGACCGGACCGGGAGACACCATCGCAGCCGCCGTCACCGACCCGGCCATGCTCCTCGCCGTTGCGCTCATCCTCACGCTGATCCTGCTGGCAGTGCGGCGCGGCGTCGCGGAGACCAAGCTGCTGCTCGTCGGTTCGCTTGCGCTCGTGACCACGCTCGTGGTCTTCAACAAGGTCGGCTCCCCGCAGTACATGCTCTGGATCGCACCTGTCATCGCCATCGGCATCCGCGAGAACTGGCGGGAATGGAAGACCCCAGCGATCCTCATGCTCGTCATCGCGGGACTCACGACTGCGGTTTTCCCGATCCTGTACCTACCCCTCGTTGCCGGCAACGCGGGCGCTGCCGCGATCCTCACCACGCGCAACACGCTCGTGATCCTGTTGTTCGGCTGGGCGGTTGGCAGGCTGTGGTCGATGACGCGACGAGTGCCAGCGGACAGCGCGCTAGCGGCGCGTGGACGCCGTGACCGTGAACTTGGCGTTGCGCGCGACCTGGCGGGTCGGTCCGACCAGGCGTGACAGCGCGGCCTTATAGGCCAGATGCGAATTCCACACGGTCCAGAGTTCTCCGCCGGGCTCGAGAACGCGCGCGGCATCCTCGAAGAGTTTGAGCGCAGCGCCGGCGTGCACGGCGGCTCCGATGTGGAATGGGGGATTCAGCAGGATCAGCTCGGCGCTCGCATCCGGTCGGGCGGAGAGCGCGTCGTCGCGCACGACCGTCACGCGGTCGGCGAGGCCGTTCGCCGTCATGGTCGCGCGAGCGGATGCTACGGCGCCGGCCGACTGGTCGGTCGCGAGCACCGCGATCCCCGGTCGCGCCTTCGCGAGCGCAGCGGCGATCACTCCCGTGCCGCAGCCGAGATCGATCGCGGATGCCGCATCCGGCCTCGCCTGCGCGAGAACCTCGAGCAGTAGTCGCGTGCCGATGTCGATTTTCGTCCCGGCGAACGCGGCACCGTGCGCGCAGACCCAGAGGTCGAGGTCGGAGTGGAATTCACGGCGGGGCCAGGTGGAATGAGCGCTCGTTACTCGACCGACAGACGAGACCGTCAGGACGCGGGCCTTCTGGCGCGCGAGACCCGCACGCACCTCGTCGAAGTGACGGCCGAGCACGTCGTTCATGGCGATCGTGAGGTGCTTGGCCATTCCGCCGGCGTAGATGGCGACATCCGCAGCCGCGAAGCGCGCGATCGCCTCGGCGATCTCGTCGAGCGCATCCAGGCTTCGCGGCAGGTGCAGTAGCACGATGCGCGCGCCCTCGAGTAGCTCGGCGCCGAGATCCAACGACACATATGCGCCGGCCAGGCCTAACCCGGATGCGTTGTTCGCGAGCGCGCGTTCGCCGGCGAGCGCGTCCTGGTGCACCCGCAGTCGGCGCACACCGTGCACCGCTGCGGCGCCGAGTGCCAGCGCTCCGTAGTGGTCGCCGATCACGATCGTCTCACCCGGCGCGGATGCCGCGAGCGCGGGGGCAGCGGTGTCCAGGATCAGCCGGTCCGCGGCATCCGATGCGAACAGGTTGGCCGCCTCGACATCCGGGTATCGCCTCAGGTCATCAAAGGAGAAGGCGGAGCCAAGCGGCTCGGCAGGCGGATTCTGCATGGGCTCTCTTTACTGGCACGCGGGCGTTACTGGCACGCGGGCCGTCGCCTACTCGTGATTGAAGGGACGCCAGACGACAACCTGGTTGCTGCGGCGCATGCGCGTGCCCGCCTTGAGTGAGGTGACCTCGCCGGCCGAACCGGCCGCAAAGACGCGGCGGCCCGGGCGAT